>QOAS01000142.1 GCA_003972855.1 Gammaproteobacteria bacterium
TAAAAAGGCTTTGAAGTTTTTTAATTTAAACCCATATGCGGGTCAGATTAAATAAATTTTTGGCGGACGCGGGGATTTGTGCGAGAAGAAAGGCGGATAAGCTTATAGAGGAAGGAAGGGTTAAGGTAAACGGTCAGCCCGCCAAAATAGGAATGACTGTAGACCCCCAAAAGGATATCGTTGAGGTGGACGGTAAAGTTGTAAAACCCCAAAGGAAGCGTTATCTTATTTTTAATAAACCTTGTTGCGTTTTAACCCAATTGGGGAAAGACCCAAGGGGTAGGAAGACTTTAGACGAATTTTTAAAGAAAATACCCGAAAGGGTTTTTCCGGTTGGAAGATTGGACTACAACACCACGGGACTTTTAATACTGACCAACGATGGAGAGTTAGCCCAAAGAATTCTTCACCCCCGTTATAAGTTACCCAAAGTTTACCTTGCCCTTGTGGAGGGAAGGGTTCATCCCAAAACTTTAAAGGAGATGAAAAAAGGAACCGAATTGGAAGATGGCTTTGCCAAACCCGACGACATTAGGATTGTAAGATATGAAGGCGACGACACAAGGTTGGAAATAGTATTCCACGAGGGTAGGAAACACATAGTAAAGAGATTTCTCGCAAAGTTCGGACATAGGGTAAAACAGCTCCACCGCACCCAAATAGGTCCCGTTAAATTGGGAAAACTCCCACCGGGAAAGATAAGGGAAATGAGCATTGTAGAGTTAAATCAACTAAAACACGCGGTGGGACTTAAATAGTTTAACTCAACCCGCTGGAGCCGAAACCTTTTTCTCCCCTTTCGGTGTCGGAAAGTTCTTCAACTTCTTCAACTTCCGTTTCTAAGTAAGGAATAATTAAAAGTTGGGCTATTCTGGAGTGCTTTTCTAATCTAACCTCCTTATCGCCGAGGTTTATCAAAACTACCTTTATCTCCCCGCGGTAGTTTTCGTCTATAACTCCCGCCAAACAGTGTAGTGCGTGTTTTAGGGCTAACCCGCTTCGGTCTTTCACAAGTCCAAAATATCCTTGTGGAATTTCAACCGCTATGCCGGTGGATACCGCTTTCCACTCTCCCGGTTTTAAAACGACTTCTTCCACCGAATAGAGGTCTAAACCCGCATCTCCCCTTCTTTTTCTCACGGGAAGGAGGGCATCTTCCCTTAGCTTTTTAACCTTTAGGTGTATTCCCATAAAAATGTAATCTTCTATGGCGGTTCGTATTCTTTTGCTTCTTATCATTGTTTTTCTTACCGCTTACAATTTGGGCGTAAACGACATATGGCAACCCAACGAGGCTTTTTATGCGGAAACCGCAAGGGAAATTTTGGAAAAGGGAAACCCTTTGGAGCTTACCTACAATTACGAACCGAGATTAGAGAAACCACCTTTAACCTACTGGCTAACCGCTTTATCCTATACCCTCTTTGGTATAGGTGAATGGCAAACCCGAATTGTTCCCCTCCTTTCCGCGTTGGGAACCGCTTTACTTCTCATTTTTTACGGGAGGGTTATAGGGAATTTATCGGTGGGGGTGCTTTCCGCCCTAATATTTTTGTCCTCTCTGCAAGTTTTTTCCCTTGCCCGCTATACCTCCCCCGAAATGCCTCTAACTTTCTTCCTAACGGGAGCTTTTATCTTTCTCCACCTTTACGACCTTAGGAATAGGTCTATATATCTGTTCCTTTCGGGTGTATTTCTTTCCCTCGCTCTACTCACGAAGGGTATCCCTTTTATAGTTCCATACCTCGGGGTTTACCTTTTTTATCTACTTCTGAAGGTCTCCGTATTTAAAGCGGGAGACTTCAAAAGTTCCTTTAAAAAGTTTTCAACCGCCACGGTTACCGTGATTGTTTCCTCCATACCGATATTAGGGTGGTATATTTACTGTTACCTGCACTACGGGGAGTTGTTTTTAAATGTTTTCTACTCCGAAGTAATCCACAGGGCTATAGACCCAAACAAAGGGTGGAACTTACTCTTTTACCCAATCGTAATTTTGTGGGCTTTCCTACCCTTTTCCCTGATTTTTTATTACTCCCTTGTGGGATTTTTGGTTAGGTTCAAAAATCTTTCGGAATATTTATTCCCGTTTTCTCAATTTTTCGTCTTTTTAGCGATATTTACCGTAGCGAAGGGAAAAATTCCCGTTTATATCTTGCCCACTTTCCCCTTTATGGCTATTCTAACCGCTCGCTTATTAGGGAAAAGACATATGGCTTTAACCTTTTTAAACGGAATTTCCTTACTTTTGATGGGTGTAGCCACTTTTGTAGTTATCCAATTTTTGAGACTTCCCTTGGATTCCGAAATAGGATTGATACTTTTAATTACATTAACCCTTTGGGTTGCTTTGGAAAAGTGGGATATAACCCGAACCGTTGTGGCGGTTTTACCCCTTTTATACTTGGCAACTTTCAAAGTTTTGCCCTTCGTTGAAAAATACAGACCTTATAAAGAGGTTATAACTTCCCTTAAAGAGCAATTCCCGAACAAAAAACTTGTAACAGCGGGAGTTTTTTACAAAGATTTTCCCTTCTATTGGAGGGGAAAGGTTTACACTAAAGAAGCCCTTTCCTCGTTTAAACCTTCCGAGGTTTTGCTCTTCTCACCGACACCTTTAAAGGGGTGGAAGGTTGTTAAAGAGGTTAAACTCTACACGGGTTCGGAATCCCGCTTTGTGGTTTTCTTAAGGGATATAAAGAAACGCAAAAGGTTTAAAAGGTTTTATTTCCTCGTTAAGGAAAAGAAAGGAAAAGATTAGGTGGTAAGGAGCATTTGAACCGCAAGGATATTGTTGATTTTTGCCTGAATTTGTTGCAAACCCGCTATGTAGCTTTCTATGCTTGCGAAGCGTTTCCTTAGAAATTCTTCTTTTTCAGCTAAATAACTCCTGTAGTATTCCATTTTCTCCTCTATGCGCTTTTCAATTCTCTCGTAACCCTTTATAAGGGGCGCGACATATGCGGAATTTGTAGCCAAATCCGCCAAATCTTTGGCGTTTTGAACTATGTCGTAAAGGATTTGCCAATTTTCTTCCGGGTTTTCTTCAAGAAATTTGCGCAATTGCGACAAATTCAATTGCACTTTCCCGCTATCTTTGTCAAAATCTATGACATTGTATTTAGAAATGTTGGAGTCCTCCAATAGGGGGAAAAACAGTCTTTGCAACCTTATTTTTAATTCCTTAAGTTCGTAATCGCTTATTTTGGGAGCGGAAACTTTATCACCGCTAACGGTTACCTTGGTGAGGTCGTTTATTTTTTCTATAACTTTGTTGACTTTTTCAACCAATTCCCCGAAAACTTTTGCAATACCTTCAAAGTCCCTCCTTACGGTCACCGTAAAGTCACCCGCCTTTTTCACCTCAACTTTTAAACCGGGCAATACATTGGTAAAGGTGTAACCGGGGTCGGTAAAGGAATGGTCGCCTATCCGCAATTCGGAATTTTGCGCCCCTTGAAGAATGTAAAGCCTTCCCAATACATCTCCCAAACCGACATCGTAGGGTCCACTGGGCGAACTTTCGTAGTCCGAAGCTTCTATATCTTTTTCAACCAAAGCAAATTGATAGCCATCTCCGACATACATTGCGTAAGCGTGGAGGTATTTACCTATGTCCGGGTCGTTGTTTATCTGGTCTATTAGGGATTGAAGGGTATCCCTTCCGTAAAAGGTAAAGGTTTTTGAAACCGTTCCACCGTCACGGGGGGCATAAGTTAAAGTTAACTGGTATTCCGCGTCGGGGTTGTCGGAGTTAAATTGCTCGTCGGGGCTGGAAAATACCCTGTCAAAGTATTTTACTTCCACTTGGGCTACTTTGGTAACCGTGGCGGATGCGGTATACTCGGGTATGTCGTTGTCAATTATTGTCACCTTTGCAACATCGGGATTGGAAACCTCAACGCTTTTTTTGGAAAACCAAGAATTCTTTTCTATTCCCGAGGTAAAACTTACCAAATCCTCCAAAGTGGACTTCAACTCTTTCAGATAGGATAAGGTTTTGTCAACCTGCTTTTTTTGAAATTCCAAGCGGTTTAGCCTGACACTTTCCAATTTCATTAAACCATCAAGCAAAGTTCCCCAATCAAAGGTTCCCGTAATATTGGGATAATAAATTTCACCGGGCATAATTAACCTCCATCTAATAAATTTAATTCGGAATAAAAAAAATTCCCTTTAGAGGTTTAAAAACCTTAGTTCCCTACGGGTTCTCTCTATAGCCCTTTTCATACTTTCCGCGGATTTAAAGGTATCTTGGAAACCCAAAATGGCGGATATAACCGCAACTCCGTCCGCTCCAGCTTTTATAACCTCGTCTACATTGTAGGGCATAATACCCCCTATGGCGACCAAGGGTTTTTTAGCCACCTTTTTAGCCTCTTTTAATAATTCGGTTCCAACCACTATGGGTTTTTCCTTTGTGGGTGTCCTAAAAATGGAACCGAAAGCTATGTAATCCACCGGAAGGTTGTTGGCTTCTTTTACTTCCTCAATGGAGTGGGTGGATATTCCTATAATTTTTTCTTTCCCCAAAATTTTTCTTACCACCTCCGCCGGTAGGTCGTCCTGCCCTATGTGAACGCCGTCCGCATCCACCGCTAAGGCTAAATCAATCCTATCGTTTACTATCAAAGGAATGTTATACCTTTTGGTGAGTTCCCTAAGTTGGAGCAGTTCTTCATACATTTCGCGGTTGGTTTTTGACGAACCTTTGGAACGGTATTGAACGATAGTTACCCCACCTTTTATGGCATCTTCTATAGCTTTAAGCCAATCCCTACCTTCCAAATATCCGTCATCGGTTATCAAATAAAGGGTCAAATCAAATTGCATAACTTTAGCACTTAACAAAACTATTTTTAACTTTCAAGCATAAGTGATTGGCAAGAAAGTTTCTTAAGTCGTGAGGAAAATTATTTTTCTTAAATTAGAAATGACTAAAGAGAGGAGTGAAAAAGGGATGGAGGAAATTAGAAAGGTGGAATTGGAAGCTTTCTTGCCCGGTCATCCCGAGCCTATAAAGATAAGAACCGGTGATATAGCCCGTTTGGCGGACGGTGCGGTTATAGTTCAGCAAGGGGAAACCCAAGTTTTGGTTACCGCGGTAATGGACGAAAAACCTATGGAGGATATAGATTTCACCCCCTTAGCGGTTGAATATAGGGAGCAAACCGCCGCCTTCGGTAGGATACCGGGAGGTTTCTCCAAAAGGGAAGGAAAACCGTTGGACAGAGAGGTTTTGGTAGCCCGTTTGGTAGACCGCCCTATAAGACCTCTCTTTCCGAAAGATTATTACTACGATACGATAATAACAGCCCTTTTGCTTTCCGCGGACGATAAATACGACCCCGACGTTTTGGCTATAACCGGAGCTTCCGCGGCACTTCACCTTTCCCGTATACCTTGGGAGGGACCCATAGCGGGTGTTAGGGTTTGCAGAATAGACGGGAAGTTTGTCGTAAACCCCACTTACGAGGAGAGGAAAAAGGCAGACCTTGACATAGTTATAGCGGGAACCAAAGACGCAATAGTAATGGTTGAGGGAGGGGGAAAGGAAGTCCCCGAAGAGGTGCTAAATGAAGCCCTTTACTTCGGACACCAAGCCCTTCAACCGCTTATAAAACTCCAAGAGGAATTGAGACAAATAGTCGGACAGCCTAAGTTTGATTACGAAAAAATAGACCTACCGCAGGAGTGGAAGGAGAAAATAAAGGACTTTGCGGGTGAAAAGATATATCAAGCGCTCTTTATAAGGGATAAAAGGCGGAGAAAGGAGACCCTTGACAGGATATTGGAGGAAACCCTTGAAGCTTTGCAGGTTCCCGAAGAACTCCTCTTTAGGGCTAAGGTCTACTACAAGGAACTTGAAAGTGAAATAATGCGTAAACACCTCTTTGATACGGGGGTAAGGATAGACGGTAGGAAACCCGACGAGATAAGACCTATAACCATAGAGGTTCATCCCTTTCCTCGTCCCCACGGAAGCGCAATATTTAGAAGGGGACAGACCCAAGCGGCGGTTAGCGTAACCTTAGGTTCCCCCGAAGAAGCCCAATTGGAAGAAAGCATCTACGAAGGGGAGTGGTATAGGAGATTTATGCTCCACTACTTTATGCCTCCCTTTTCCACCGGTGAGGCAAAACCTTGGGGTCCCCCCCGTAGGAGGGAAATAGGACACGGTTATTTAGCCCAAAGGGCTTTGGAACCTCTGATACCCGATGAAGAAACCTTCCCATACACCATAAGGGTTGTGTCCAACATTTTGGAATCCAACGGTTCCACCTCTATGGCAACGGTATGCGGAGCATCGTTAGCCCTCTTTGATGCGGGGGTGCCTATAAAAGGTGGAAAACACGTTGCGGGTATAGCGATGGGACTGGTTATGAGGGAAGACGGTAAATACATAATCCTCACCGATATTTTGGGGGACGAGGACCACCTCGGAGATATGGACTTTAAAGTGGCGGGAACCCGCGACGGGATAACCTCGGTTCAAATGGACATAAAGGTTAAGGGAATTACCAAAGAGGTCATGATGGAGGCGTTGGAAAGGGCGCGCAAAGCTAAAAATTACATATTGGACCTTATGTATAAAGCCATTCCCAAACCGAGGGAAAAACTTTCTCCTTACGCACCCAGATTGGAAATCGTTGAGATTCCCGAGGATAAAGGAACGCTTATTATCGGTCCCGGTGGAAAAACCGTAAGGGAAATCCAAGAGAAAACGGGTGCCACCGTATGGGTATTGGAAGGCGGTAAGGTTTCCATAACCGCTCCTAACGAGGAATCCCTTGAAAAGGCTAAGAAGATGATAAAGGAACTTACCAAAGATGTTGAAGTGGGAGACATCTATGTGGGTAAGGTAACACGGGTGGAACCTTACGGTGCATTTGTTGAAATACTCCCCGGTAAGGTGGGACTCCTTCATGTATCCAAAATCCCCGGTTACGTTCGCGATGCCAGAGATATTTACAAAGTCGGCGACATTATTAAGGTAAAAGTTGCGGAACTGGACGAATTGGGAAGACCGAGATTTACCACCCGCGGTATTCACGCGGGAGAACAAAAGATTGAAAACCTATACATAACCGAATGGGGAGAGGAATACCTCAAACAGATGAAGGAGGGAAAAACCTTTGAACAACTAAGGGAAAAGGAAAGGAAGAAAGCTCAACAGGGAAAGGGAAAAGACGACCTTTCTTCCGATGAAATTACCTAAGCGGGGTAATACTCCGCGTAAATGTCGCTTCCTATCCTCTTTAAGTTTTCCAACCTCAAAATTTCACCCTCTTGGGGGTCGGTTAATTTAAACCCTTCAAAGGGTGGTTTGCCACTTCCAAACACCTTGGGGGCGGTGTAAACCACGAGCTTATTCCAAAGTTTTTGCTTGAAAAATTGTCCGAAAATTTTTGCCCCGCCTTCCACTAAAAGTTGAACCACCTCCCTTTCGCCCAAAACTTTTAAAACCTCTTTTAAGTCCAAAAGCCCGCCTTCGGCGGGGATTTTTACCACCTCAATACCCCTATCTTCCAACCTCTTTATCTTTTTCGGGTCTCCCTTGGCGGTAAATATTAGCGTGGGGGCATCTCCATCCAAAATTTTGGCATTCTCGGGAATCTTGAGGTAGGTATCCAAAACCACCCTTAAAGGTTTTTTCTCACAAGGAACTAACCTCACCGTAAGTTGGGGGTTATCCTTTAAAACCGTTCCCACCCCTACTAAGACTGCGGAACTTTCACACCTAAGGCGGTGAACCGTTTTTCTACTCTCCCGTGAGGTAATCCATTTACTTTTCCCTTCCTCGGTTGCAATAAATCCGTCCAAAGTTTGGGCTATTTTTAAAACCACGAAAGGGGTTTTGGTGGTAATCCAGTGGAAAAAATCCTCGTTGAGTTTTTTTGCCTCCTCTTGGCAAACCCCTACGGTTACCTCTATGCCTGCCTTTTTGAGGTTTTCTATTCCTTTTCCCGCCACCTTGGGGTTGGGGTCAAGGGTTGCCACAACCACCCTTTTTACTCCCGCCTTTATAAGTTCCAACGAACAGGGTGGAGTCCTACCGTAGTGGGCGCAAGGTTCCAAGGTAACGTAAACGGTTGAACCCTTGGCTTTTGAACCGGCTTTTTTCAGTGCGACAACCTCCGCATGGGGCTGTCCAGCCTTTAGGTGAACCCCTTCTCCCACTATCTTTCCATTTTTGACTATTACGCACCCTACGGTGGGGTTAGGGTGGGTCAGTCCCTTTCGGGTCTTTGCCAAGGCGATAGCCCTTTTCATAAAAAGTAGGTCTTCCTTTGGGGACATAGGTATAAAAAGTTTCCTATGTCGCCGAGAGCTTTAATTTCGGTTTGGAACAAGGAAGGGGTAGATTTTTTGGCAAAAGAGCTTCACTCCTTGGGTTATGAGATTATTTCCAGCGGTGGAACCGCAAGGTTTCTAAGGGAAAAGGGAATACCCGTTAAGGAGGTTTCCCAAATTACCGGTTTCCCCGAAATTTTGGGGGGGAGGGTAAAGACACTCCACCCGAAGATTCACGGGGCTATTCTATACCGCGATTGGGTTGAAGAGGACAAAAAACAGATAGAGGAATTGGGTATAGAGCCTATAGATGTGGTCGTCGTAAACCTCTACCCCTTTGAGGAAAAGAGAAAGGAAAACTTAGAACTCAAAGAGTTGTTGGAGTTTATTGACATCGGGGGACCCACTTTGATAAGGGCGTCCGCAAAGAACTTTTTGAGGGTTGCGGTTCTAACCGACCCCGCGGATTACGGTTGGTTTATAGAGAAACTAAAAGGGGGAAATCTTACGCTTCAAGACCGCCTAAGGCTTGCGGTAAAAGCCTTTGCCCACACTTCCTACTACGACAGTGTTATTTACAACACCCTTAGGTCTTTGCAAGAAGACTTTGAACCCCTAAAGGAGGAAACCTTACCTTTGAAACTCAAAGAGGAGCTTAGATACGGGGAGAACCCCCACCAAAGGGGGTGGCTTTACAAGAACCCCTTGGAGGAATTGGGTATCGTAGAAGACCCCGTTTTGCAAGGAAAGAAAATGTCCTTCAACAACTATTTGGATGCGGATAGCGCTATAAAACTGGTTTCGGAAATCCCCGAAAAGGCGTGCGCGATTATAAAACACAACAACCCTTGCGGGGTGGCGATAGGTGAAACTACAAAGGAAGCTTTCCTAAGAGCTTTAGAGGGAGATCCCGTTTCCGCCTTCGGCGGGATAGTAGCCTTTAACGATAAAGTGGACGGGGAAACCGCTCAAGAGCTTACAAAAATATTCTTGGAAATCGTTATAGCTCCCGATTACACCCCCGAAGCCCTTGAAATACTTTCCAAGAAAAAGAACCTAAGGGTTATAAAGCATTTGGGAACCTCTTTCGGTTTAGATGTGAAGAAGATAAGCGGTGGTTTTCTCCTTCAGGAGGAGGATACCCAGCTTTACAAACGGCTGGAGGTGGTAACCGAGAGAAAACCCACCGAAAGGGAAATGGAAGACCTTCTCTTTGCTTGGAGGGTTGTAAAACATACCAAATCCAACGCCATAGTAATAGCCAAGGACAAACAGGTTTTGGGTATAGGTATGGGTTTAACCTCACGGGTGGACGCCCTAAAACTTGCCATTAATAAGGCTAAGGAGTTTAACAAAGACCTCAAAGGTGCGGTTGTAGCTTCGGACGCATTCTTCCCCTTTAGGGATAGCGTGGATATCGCAACCGCGGAAGGTATAACCGCCTTTATTCAACCGGGAGGGTCTATAAGAGATAAAGAGGTGATAGAGGCTTGCAACGAAAAGGGTGCCTCTATGGTCTTTACCCAAATGCGCCACTTTAGGCACTAAAGTTTTTCCTTTTTTCTTTTCCCCGTGTAGATTTATCCTTTATGGAAGAAATCCTCGTTGCGGGTAAATATAGGGTTCCCAAGGATAGGTATTACACCAAGGAACACGAGTGGTGTCTGGTTGAAGAAGGCGGTAAAGCCCGTATAGGAATAACCGATTACGCCCAACAGGAATTGGGAGATATCGTCTATGTTGAACTACCGCAGTTAAACGACGAAGTGGAGCAAAACGATACCGTAGCCAATATTGAAAGTGTAAAGAGCGTGGCATCGGTTTATTCTCCCGTTAGCGGAAAAATAGTGGATATAAACGGCGAGCTTGAAAACAGCCCCGAGCTAATTAACGAATACCCGTATGAGGACGGGTGGATTTGCGTAATTGAAATGAAAGATTCTTCCGAGATAGAAGACCTTATGTCCGCGGAGGAATACGCGGAATACCTAAAAGAGTTGGTGGAAGACGAAGGCGAACCCCCCGAGGATATTTTGCACGAGGAACTTCCCGAGTAAAGGATGAAAGGTTACACCCACATTGCGGGTGGATTGCTTTTTGGATTCCTCTTTGGTGTGAAACCCTATGCCTTACCCCTTGCGGTGATAGGTTCAACCTTTCCCGACATTGACCTAAAGTTTTCCTCCCTTGTCCCTCCAAAGGGAAAGAAAAAGAGTTTGTTTAACACCCATAGGGGTATAACCCATCACCCGTTTTGGGTTATTGCCCTTCTAACCCTCTGGGGTTTCTTGGAAAACGGATTTCCCCAATACGGGTTTTACTGGGAGTTTGTTTACGCCTTTTGGGTGGGATATTTATCGCATTTGGTTTTAGACGCATTGACACCCTTGGGAATACCGGTGGGAACTTCTTATTACCCACGCCTGAAAATTCCGATAATGAAGACGGGAGGGGTAGGGGAAAAATTTTTTGCCCTTTTGCTCGTTCTTTCACTAATGGGGATTTTGTATCTCAAAACGAGCGCCTGAGGAGTTTTTTGTTTTCCTCCACAAACTCCTCAAAGGTCTTTCCCTTTTTTATG
>QOAS01000140.1 GCA_003972855.1 Gammaproteobacteria bacterium
GCCCCCCGACGTATTCGTAGCGGGATGCCCTCCAACCCCCGAAGCCATATTAGAAGGATTACTTGAAATGAAGAAAATTATTAGGGAAAAAAGGGAAGCCCGCGCGGAAAGGGAAGGCACTTGGCGGGAAGTTCTTAAAAAAGAGTTAGAAAAAAATCCTCTACTTGCCCAACAACCACTTTTTGTAGGAAGTTAAGAATTTGGTATAATTGCTTTGTTTTCCTTCACTTTATATTCTCTATTTTCCCTTTAGACTTCCTTTTTACGGGAGGAGTTTTATGGGTTTTGAGAACTTGGCAAAGTTAATGAAAACTTACTTTGGAGTTGAAGCGGAAGAATATCCCCAAAACCGAACGGCTAAAACATATCTCTTCAAGATACAACCGGAGCATATTAGGGAAGTTGCAAAACTTTTGAAGGAAAACGGATTTAACTTTTTCCATACGCTGGCACCGGTAGATTACTCCCCCAAAGGTAGGGAATTGGAACTCAATTACTTCTTTGAAAATTTGGAAGAAAAGGTTTGGGTTGTTATTAGAACAGAAATTCCTTTGGATAACCCCGAAATAGACTCCATTCACGATATATACCCCGCCTTAGAAGCCTGCGAAAGGGAAGAATGGGAAAAATTCGGTATTCAATTCAAAGGACATCCCAGACTAAAGCCGATGCTATTGGACGATACCCTGCAAGGTAAGTGGGTTCAGAGGAAGTCTTATATTCCCAAACCCCATAGGAAATAAAGCGGAGGTTTTGTTATGTATAAAGGAGCGCAAATAATAACCGAACCGGTAGGTAAAGAAGGCGACTTAATGGTTTTAAACTGGGGTGTTCAACACCCCGCATCGGGTCCTATGAGGATTAAAGTCTGGCTTGACGGAGAAACCATAGTAAAGGTTGAAAACGACCCCGGATACGTGACCCGTAACCTGGAAAAAATGTTGGAATACCGAACTTGGGAAAACGCGGTAGTTAACGTTGAAAGGATTTGTTTTATAGACGACTTGGGAACTCTTTTAAATTGGGCTTTGGCGGTAGAAAAGTTGGCGGAAGTGGAAGTTCCCAAAAATGTTCAATATTTCAGGGTAATACTGGCGGAGGTTGGAAGGATAGTTTCCCACCTCATAGGTGTGGGAGGAATGTTCGGAGCCTTGGGAGTTGCCACGCCTATGATGTGGGTTCTCACCCTCAGGGAGTTTTATTTAGACTTTTTAGAACACTACTCGGGTTACAGAATATCAACCGCCTCCATAGTTCCCGGGGGAGTTAGATTTGAACCCACAAAGGAGGACTTTGAATTACTTAAAAAGGCTATAGAGGAAACCGAGAGAAGATGGCCCGAATACAAGGAAGTATTTAAAGATAACCCCACATTGGTTGAAAGATATAAGGGTGTAGGAGTTATACCCAAAGAGTTGGTTTACAAACTGGGTCTAAGGGGTCCCGTTGCAAGGGCTTCGGGAGTGGCATACGATTACAGGAAGACCTATCCTTACAGCTCCTACGAGGATTTTGACTTCAACATAGTCGTAAAAGAAGAGGGAGACGCCTACGCCCGATTTTTGGTAGTCCTTGAAGAAATAGAGGAATCGGTAAAGATTATCAAACAGGCAATGGAAGGCATGCCCGAAGGGGATAAATGGAAAGTTAGAATGCCCAAGAAGATAAAGGCGGGAGAAGCCTTTTCCGCGGTGGAATGGGCAAGGGGGGGTATAGAGTTTTTCGTAGTAAGCGATGGAGGAACGGGACCTTATAGGGTTAAAATTTCCGCACCTTCGTTTATGAACATTTGGGCTTTGGAATACATAGCTCCCGGTCACAAGTTGGCAGATTTAGCGGCAATATTTGCAAGCCTTTACATATGCCACGGAGATTTGGACAGATAAGGGGGAGTTAAAATGGACTGGGGCTTAATACTTTTTAAAACCTTAGTTTTTCCGGGAATAACTTTCCTACTGCTGGTTATATTCGCAACCTTCTATCTTGAAAGAAAACTGGTTGCGGACATGCACGGTAGAACGGGACCTTACTATGTTGGTCCTTACGGACTTTTGCAAACGGTTGCGGATATATTCAAAATCCTCCAAAAAGAGGTAATAATTCACAGGGAAGCGGATAAGCTCCTATTTTTGGTTGTTCCCGCGGTTGCATTTTTCATGGTAGCATTGGTAACCGCCTTTATTCCTTATTCGGAAACCCTCTGGATAGTTTCCACTCCTTACGATTTGGTTATTTCTTTGGCACTACTTACATCGCTACCAGCAATATTCCTTTTTGCGGGATGGGTTTCCAAGAGTAAATATCCCTTCATAGGGGGTATAAGGGTTATAAACCAGCTCATTTCCGGTGAAATTCCCCTATGGTTGGCTGGACTTTCGGTAGCCCTTTGGTATGGAACTTTCAATTATATTGAAATCGCCCAAAAGTTTGACCTAATAGGTTTTCTCGTTAATTTGGTAGGTTTCGCAATATTCTTAATCGCTATTCTCATCGTTGCGGACAGACCTCCCTTTGACATACCCGAAGCGGAACAGGAAATTGTTTACGGTTTTCTTACCGAGTATACGGGTGTCGGTTACCTACTCTTGGCGGGTGCAAAATTCTTGGAAGTTTTCGTATTGGTGGCAATGACCGTAACCCTCTTCTTGGGTGGATTTAAAGGACCTTTCCTCCCCGGCTGGGTATGGTTTTTAATAAAGATATTTGCGGTATATTACTTGGCGTTTGCGATAAGGGCTTCAATCCCGCGTATTAGACTGGACCAACTCATCAAATTTACATGGAACATATTGGTTCCCTTGGCTTTGCTGAACATAATCCTCATACTGGTAGTAAAAGCATTTTAAGGGGGTTTAAGTTATGCTAAATAAAGTTTTAGAAAAAATAGTTTTGGTCGCATCCAGAGCAACCAAACCCAAAGATACAACCTATGTTCACGAAAATAGACCGAAAAAACCCGAAAGGTTTAGGGGTAGACACTTTATCAATGCGGAAACCTGCATAGGTTGTTACGCCTGTGAAAGGGCTTGCCCCATAGGAGCCATTGTTATGGTTCCCACCGGTCTTAAGAGACCCAGGGCTATGCCTACCGTAAATTTGGGAAGGTGTTGTTATTGTGGTCTCTGCGAAGACGCCTGCCCTACCAAGGAGAAATCCATATACCTAACGGAGAAATACGAAATGATAGTGGAAGAGATGGAACTTACTCCCTTAATAGACGACCTTTGGGCTAAACCGGTAGGGGATATTACCAAAAACCCCCTTGTGGTTAAGGACCTACAAAAACAAAAACAACAAAAGGAGGGTAAATAATGCTCCTCTACTTTACCATTCTCTTTTTGGTAGTTATTGCGACCGCAATAGCGGCGATTGAGCTAACAAACCTCATATGGGTTTTGGTAGCATTCGCAACCCTGCTAACGGAAATTGCCTTGTTCTATTTTTCCTTAGGTTTTCCCCTATTGGGAGCTTTCCAACTGGCGGTTTACGCGGGTGGTGTCGCAATTTTAGTGCTTTTTGCAATTCTCACCATAGGTGAAAGGGAAGAGGAAAAAAAGGAAAGCAAATTAGCCGCAGGGGTGGCGGTAGCCGTATTTATCACCGGTGTAATAGCCTCTGTATGGACCGGGCTACATACCAAACCCTATTTGGATATAAGCCTTCAAGAAATCGGTAAAGTTTTTGTTGAGAAATACGCTCTATTGGTAATTCCGTTGGGTTTTACCGCGGTAGGAATTATTTACGGCGCCTACTACCTACTTTCCAAAAAATTACAGGGGGAGGAATAGGATGAAATTCACCCAAGAGCCTATGCTTTGGTTTTTACTCGTATCGGTTTCGCTACTGGCAATAGGGGTTTACGGACTGCTCTCACGAAAGTCTATTCTGAAAATGATAATCTCCATAGAAATTATCGTAAACGGGGCAAATGTGGGATTAACAGCTTTTGCAACCCAGCACGGAGCGGACGGAATTATTTTGGCTTTCTTTGCAATAGCATTGGCGGCTCTTGAAGTCGCGGTAGGTTTGACCTTGCTAATTATTCTTGCCCGTAAATATGGTATTACCTTCCCCGAAAAAATAAACAACCTGAGGTGGTAAAGATGGAGTGGCTAATTTACTTGTCGGTGTTACTACCGATTTTTGGAGCGCCGATTATTTGGTTTATAAGCCACTACACCAATAAGTGGTTTTCTTGGTATTTATCGCTGGCGGTTACGGGCTTTTCCGCATTGGTGGCATTGCTAACCGCCCTGCAGGTAGCGGGTGGGGCTAAATTTGAACACTCCTTCACATGGTTTAATTTCGGAGGGATAGAAGTTCCCTTCGGGATATACATTGACGGGCTATCCGCGGTAGTTTACGCAATGGCGGCACTCTTAGGTTTCCTCATCGTTATGTACTCCCGCGGTTACATGGAACACGACGAAAGTCCCCATAGGTTTTTCATGAAGGTTACCTTCTTTATAGGCTCCATGCTCGGACTGACTGTATCGGACAACCTGATAGGAATGTTTATCTTCTGGGAGTTCATGGGATTGGCTTCCTATTTACTTATTTCTTATTGGTATTACAAAAACAGCGCCGCGGATGCGGGCTTGAAAGCTTTCCTCATGACAAAGTTCGCGGACGGATTCTTCTTGGCCGGAATAGTGCTTCTGTGGTGGTATGGCGGAAGCCTAAAAGTTGTGGAAATTAATCACCTTGGGGAGACCGCGGGTATACCTCTGTTTATAGCGGCCGTTTCCTCACTTCTGATGTTCGGAGGAGCTATTGGAAAATCCGCCCAATTCCCGCTATTCCCGTGGCTACTGGACGCTATGGAAGGTCCCACACCCGTTTCCGCGTTAATTCACGCCGCAACAATGGTTAATGCGGGTGTTTTCCTAGTGGGTAGATTGTTTGACTTTTACGCTTATTCGGGAATTCTATATGTAGTGCTTGCAATCGGTGCGGTCTCCGCCTTCATAGCGGTTCTCGGAGCTATGGTTCACAGGGAAATCAAGAAGATTATCGCTTTCTCAACAATGGAAAACCTCGGACTTATGTTCGTCGGATTGGGAGCCGGTTCTTTGGCGGCGGGTATTTTCCACTTGGTTTCCCATGCAACCTTCAAAGCGCTAATGTTCCTCTCCGCGGGTAACGTTCTCCACTTCACCCACGAAAAGGATGCCTTCAAAATCCGCGGGCTTAGGAAATTTATGCCCTATACCGCAATACTATTCCTTATAGCCTTGCTTTCATTGGCGGGTATACCTCCCCTAAGCGGATTCTTCTCCAAAGAGTGGATTGTTCACGAAGCCAAGCTAAGTGGTGACCCCATAGTGTTTGCCTTCGTTCTAACAGCTGCGGTATTCACCATCTATTACGGATTTAGACTGTGGTTCCAACTCTTTACGGGTGAACCTAACGAAACCGCTAAACACGCAAGGGAAGCCTATCCCGTAATGCTTATTCCTTTAGTAGTTCTGGCGGTATTAACCTTCATAGTAGGGTTGTTCTACAAACCCATAGTTCACCTCATAGAGCAACACGCCCACATTCCCCACGATTGGGGTCTAACCATTTTGGTATTCTCCCTAATGGCGGTAGCCTTCGGTTTAGCTTGGCTTATTTACCACAAGAGGGCTATTAATACCGAAGAGTTAATGAAAGACCCCATCGTATCCACGCTTAACAAAGTTTTCTACAACTCATTCTTTGTAGACTTTATCCTGCGTTGGCTATCTAAAAATTTTGTGGTTGAATTCTTGGCATGGCTCGCCCACTGGATTGACAGAAACATTTACGACTACATCGTTAATGGAGTTGCAAAAATTGCCCTGTGGACTTGGGAAAAGGTTAGGGTTATCCAAACCGGTAACCTAATTCACTACCTAACTATTTTTGTTAGCGGTGCAATTGTTCTTTACTACCTATACCTCGTAATACTCTAAAGGAGGACGAAGGATGTTGCTGACCACAATAATACTTCCCGTTTTGCTTGCACCTTTTGCTTACTTTTTTGAAAGGCAGGCTAAATACCTCTCGCTGTTTGCGGGAATTTTTGTAACCCTCGTAGGTCTTTACCTATGGGCTAACTATCCCGGACACGGATTTGCCTTTGAAGAGTTTTATCCCATATTCCCCCAATGGGATTTCAACCTCCACCTCGGAGTGGACGCCCTATCAATAGCTTTAATAACCCTAACCGGAATTATTACCATTCTCGTAACCCTTTCTTCGTGGAATACTACCCGTCAAGGCGCATACTTTTTCCTGATACTGGTATTTCTTGGCGCAATGGTAGGAGTCTTCGCATCCCTAAACTACCTATGGTTCTTTATATTCTGGGAATTCACTCTGGTTCCGATGTTCTTCCACATAGGTATCTGGGGAGCGGAAAACAGGATTTATGCGGCTGTGAAATTCTTCCTATATACCCACTTGGCGTCTATATTTCTGTTCTTGGCAATATTGGTGATATTTATTAATACAGGGCATTTTGATTTCGTCGCCATAAAACAAGCCAATATTCCCTTGGACCTACAAAAAGTTATTTGGGGTTTAGCCTTTATAGGTTACATCGTCAAAATGCCCGTTGTTCCCTTCCACACTTGGCTTCCCGATGCCCACGTTCAGGCACCTTCTCCCATATCGGTAATCTTGGCGGGTTTGCTTTTGAAAATGGGAGCTTACGGACTACTCAGGTGGAATATAGAACTATTCCCCGAAGCGTCCAAGCATTTTATCTACCTTATGTTGGCTATAGGACTGCTCACCGTTTTCCACGCTGCGTTTAAAGCCCTCTACGAGGATCATGTTAAGAGAATGGTTGCCTACTCCTCCATAAACCACATGGGATTGGTTTTGGTAGCATTGGCTACCCTAACAGCGGTGGGTATAAGCGCGGCGATTTACGAAATGGTAGCCCACGCCCTCATTATCTCCCTAATGTTTATGATTGCGGGTTATATCCACCACATTACGGGAACTTGGTATATCTCCGAAATAGGCGGTGGATTTTTGAGGAAGTTTCCCTTTATAGGAACCCTTTATATGTTGGGTGCCCTCGGAGCGTTGGGATTCCCCGGAACCGCCGGATTTATCGGTGAAGTTACCGCCATTTA
Source organism: Gammaproteobacteria bacterium (assembly GCA_003972855.1). GTDB lineage: Bacteria > Aquificota > Aquificia > Aquificales > QOAS01 > QOAS01. The sequence goes on from QOAS01000140.1 coordinate 7,110, forward strand.
CGCCGCCTTTGACAAATTCGGATGGATTGCCCTCGCATTACCTTTCTCCGCGGTTCTTACCGCCGGTTTCTTCTTCTGGGCTATAAGAAGGATGCTTCACGGAGAGGAAAGCGAAAAAGTTTCCCAACTGCATTCCCATCCCCTTCCCGCGGTGGAAAAGCTTCCCCTCGTGGTTTACGTTGCCCTATTTATATTCCTCGGTGTGGTTCCTTCCGTTCTCTTTAACTTCATTAACGGTTACGCCCAAACATTAGGAAAGGTTTTGGGAGGTTAAAGGAATGAACTGCATTATTTTCAGCGGAATACTAACTTTGGCTTTCGGCGGTCTTTTAGTTCCCATCGTTGGGAACCTTTTTAAACTTCCCCGCGAATGGGTCTTAAACCTCTTTATGCTCGTTTTCCTAATTGCGGGTGGATTATTCCTCTACGGATTTGGTCACGGGCATATTATTTACCCCAACCTGTTTACAACCGATACGGTAAGCCTTTTGATGACCCTTTTCGTGTGGTTCACCGGTGCGGTTGTTTTAATAACGATTTTCAATACCCTTAAGGGTGTAAATAACCTATCGGAAATCTTGGGTGTGTATGCAATTTCCCTTTCGGGAGCAATCTTAACCCTGTATGCCAATAACTTCGTATCCTTCTTGGTTGCAATGGAACTGATGACCATACCCTCCTACTATTTGATAATGGCGAGGCTTAACACCATAACCACCGAAGCGGCTACCAAATACTTCTTCAGCGGTGCCTTATCTACGGGATTCTTCCTGTTTGGTATATTGGTCGTTTACGCCATAACGGGAGACTTGCAATTTTCCACGATAAACAAAGCCTTCCATGCGGATGATACCTTCGGAATTCTATTTTTCGTATTCGGACTGATAGCCATTTTGTCCGCCATAGGTTTCAAAATGTCTTTCGCACCATACCACTTTTACGCACCCGACGTTTACACCGGAGCCCCCGCATCGGTTGCCTCATATTTGGCGGGTATCACCAAAAGTGCGGTTGCAATTCCCGTAATAAGGCTATTCTTTGACGCTTTAAGCTTCCAAAAAGAGGATTGGACTATCCTTTTGGCACTCCTTGCGGTTGTTACGATGACCGTGGGTAATCTACTGGCGTTGGCACAGCAAAGCGTTGCAAGAATTTTGGCATATTCTTCCATAGCCCATGCGGGTTACATACTGGTAGGATTCGCATCAGCTACTTCCGTTTTGGCTATAACGGGTATCGTTTACCAAGCGGTTGCCTACATTCTTATGAAGGCGGGGGCATTCCTAATAGTTACATTGTTGATTTACTACTACGGTATAAAAACCCGTGAGCAACTAAGGGGTTTCGGAAAGGTCAATCCCTTTATGGCATTTGTATTTACCGTCTTGCTACTTTCCCTTGCGGGAGTGCCTCCAACCGCGGGATTTATAGCCAAAGTCTACCTCTTTCAGTCCGCGGTTGATGCGGGAATGGGTTGGCTTGCCTTTATAGGACTCCTCAACTCCGCCTTTGCGGTAGCCTACTACCTATGGATTATTAAAGAAATGTATTTAGAAGAACCCCAAGGGGTGGAAAAACCCAAAGATACCTCCTTCCTCGTTCCCACAATGGCTATAGGGATGCTGGCGGTTTTAACCATAGTTTTCGGTATCTGGGTAACCCCCGTTGTAAAGGCATCCCTCGCCTTTACCCACCTCTTTCCTTTCTAAGGTTTCCCTCTTTACAACTCCCTTTGAGGGGACAAATTTCACATTTAGGTTTCCCTTTGGTGCAGTAACGCTTAGCCAATTCATCTATTAGAGCGTGAAACTCCTTGTATACGGGGACATTGGGTCTTAAAGAGTTTTCAAAGAACCTTTTTGCACCTTCGTAGTCCGCGGAAAAACCGAAAAACCTTTGAAGCCACCTTAGGGTATATCGGTCTATAACAAACGAAGGTTGGTTGTAGGCGTAAAGTAAAATAACGTCGGCGGTTTCCCTTCCTATACCCCTTACCTTTAAGAGTTCCTCCCTTTTCGGAATTCTACCTTTTAGGGAAAAGATAAAATCGGCAACCTCCTTTAGGTAAAGGGTTTTCTGGCGATAAAACCCCGCCGGTTTCACCAGTTCCTGCAAAACCTCGTAGGGAGCTTCCTTTACGAATTTCAGCGAGAGTTTTCCCTTCCTTTTAAACTCCTTTAGGGACTTTTCCACATTTTTCCAAGAGGTGTTTTGGGTGAGGATTGCACCTATAACCACTTCGTCAAAGGGATTTGTCCCTTTCCGTTTGTGGTATTCCCAATCTACGGGCCACCAATTTTGGTAACCGAAGTGTTTTAAAAGAGAAAGGTAAACTAACCGCAGTATTCCGCTTTGGAAGTTGCGGTCTCCCATACGGTAACCTTAACGATATCCACCTCTTTAATTCCCGCCAAGCGGAACTTTTCCTTTAGGTATTTGTATATAAACTCCGCCAACCGCTCCGCGGTTGGAACGAAATCTACCACAAAAAGCTTTAATCCGAATTCCTTTGCCATTTTCTCTATATGGGGAAATAGGGGGTCGTTCTTATCAATAATGAAAGAGTGGTCTAATTTGTAGTCTATCAGTTCCTTAATCGCACTCTTTAGGTGGTAAAAGTCCATAACCATATCCGCATCCAAGGTGTCCGAACCAATGGTGATTTCAACTATATAGCTATGCCCGTGTAGGTGTCTGCACTTATTTTCGGGAGGGCAAACCCCACCGCTTAGCTCCGCCCCTCTACCTTTGCTTAAATCTTGGTTCCAAACCCTATGCCCCGCCTCAAAGCGGTATATTTTGGTGATTTCATACCTATACCTTTTCATGGTTAAAAATTAATTCTCCCCTTAGCCCGTAAAATAACTCTAAGTTTCTATATTTAGGACTTGTAAGCTAAATTAAAGATTTGTAGCGGTAGTAAGCTCTCCCCAATTGCGGGGGTGGAAAGTAGGGGAGAGCCGTAAAGGGGTGGCGTATGCCATACTGCTACGCCCTCTATAGGGAGTAGCGAAACTCTAATTGCCACCCCAACCACCCCCGCTTTTTAAAAATTCCCTAAAGGAAAAAATTCGGAGAAAAATTAGGGGGAATAAACTATGAAGAGAAGAAAGCAATTTAATAATTTATCCCCTCAACCTTCCAAATGCTATAAACCTAATCAACAAGCTAAACGCACCTATTGGGGAGTAGATGTAGCCAACGGGTTTATAATCCTTAACAACGGTAATCCTTGCGTTTTTTACCTCTTTGTAGATGCCCCTACAAAAAAACCCGCTCTGCCTTCTAACAAACT
>QOAS01000120.1 GCA_003972855.1 Gammaproteobacteria bacterium
CCGTAGTCTAAAGGCGTTGGCTAAAGAGTTGGATATACCGGTAATAGCACTCGCCCAACTTTCCCGCCAAGTGGAGCAGAGGAGTGATAAACGCCCCCAATTGGCGGATTTAAGGGAAAGCGGACAGATAGAGCAGGACGCGGACCTTATAATTTTCCTCCACCGACCCGAGTATTACCTAAAACTCAAAAAGAAGGAAGTCCCTCCCGACCTCCAAGGGAAGGCGGAGGTTATCATTGCAAAACAACGCCAAGGTCCAATGGGTGTGGTTGTAGAAACCTACTTCATTGAAAGGCTTTCCCTTTTTGAACCCAAAGACCCCACCGAGGAAGAGGACTTTCCCGCAGAGTTTATTGAGGAGGAAGGAGAAACTCCCGATGTAGATTTGGGGGATTTGGACTTAGACTTTTGAAACCTTATAATTTTTAATATAAAACCTTTATAAAGGAGGTTGCGAACATGGGAGCTATTGCGGGGATTTTAGGAGTTATATGGGCTAATATAGCCCTGCTCGTTACCATTCTCGGTTTCTTCGGAGGGGACATTCTTGCCGCTTTGGTGTTGTTGGGACTGGTATTCGCAACACCGTTTGTATTGGACAAAGTAACCGACATGGTTTAATTTCCTTTTCTCTTTCCCACCCATTTGGGTATCTTGTAAGCGTCATAAAGCCAAAATCCCAACATTAGAAGGAATACGAAAAATCCGGGTCCCAAGTAAAGCCCGAAAAAGCTTAAAAACCAAAAGAGGGGATATAACCAAAAGCCTTCCTCTTTGAGGTAAAGCCTATGGCAACCGAAAAATAAACCGCAAAGAAACCAAAACAGGTAGGCGGTTTTAACATTTTTTTTCATTGTTTAAAGGATTTTAATTAAGAAAGTCCCAATTTGGTTAAGATTTCTCTGTAAACCTCGTCGGGGGTCTGGGAGGCGTCTACCACCTCAAGGTTACCCTTTTGCCTGTAGTAATCCACCAGAGGTTGGGTTTGTTTCCTGTAGACCTCCAAGCGTTTCTTTATAACTTCCTCCCTGTCGTCGTCCCTTTGAATAACCTCTACCCCTTCGGGGGGAGGGTTATATTTTATGTGGTAAACCTTACCGGTTTGGGGGTCTATTCTCCTACCCGAAAGGCGTTCAATAACTATTTCGTCGGGAACCTCAAACAGTATTACCTTTTCAACTTTGCCGTTAATCTCCTCAAGCATCTTGTCCAGAGCCTCCGCTTGGTTTACCGTTCTCGGAAATCCGTCTAAAATAACCCTACCCTCTTTGGGGAGTTTTTCCTTTATCATTGCCACGATTAGGTCGTCGGGAACCAATTCTCCCCTATCCATGTATTCCTTAGCCTTCAACCCAAGGGGTGTTCCCCGTTTTACCGCCTCCCTTAGGAGGTCGCCGGTGGAAATGTGGGTAAAACCTTTTTCGCTTGCCAACCTCTGGGCTTGGGTTCCTTTTCCCGCTCCCGGGGGTCCTAAGAAAACCACAATCATAAAGAGAATTAATTTAAGGGGAAGAAAAATTTTGGGTTAAAGTTTGCTCACCTCTCCGATTTTGGCTTCCACCGACTTAACCTTTTGCTCTATGCGGTTGGATTTGCCCTTTCGGTAGTCCACCGTCATGACGGTGTAAATACGGTTGCACCCTTCCTCTTGGAGGATTTTGTAAGCCTTCTCCATTAGGTTAAAAACTTCCCTTATATCTTCAACCTCCACAATGGTAGCCATAGGCGTCAGGCGGTAGGGGTGTCCGCTTTCTTTTATCAGTTTCACCACCTTGGAAACATATTGGGACACACTCTCCCCTTTGTCGGTAGGAAATATGGAAAGACTTACCAAGTAACTCATAAGATTTTAGCTTACTCCTCCTTGGGGGTTCTATTTAAGAGGTTTTTCACCGCCTCCTCAAGGGGAAGGTTTTCGTATAAAACCCTGTAAACGGTTTCCGTAATGGGAAGTTCCAACCCTAATTTTTGGGAAAGGTTAAAAACCGCCTTAACGGTGTGGTAGCCCTCAACCGTTCCGATTTCCCGAAGAGCTTGGGATATCTTTTTACCCCTCCCTATCGCCAAACCGAACCTTCTGTTTCTTGAGAGGTCGCCCGTAGCGGTTAAGACCAAATCTCCCAATCCGCTAAGTCCGTAAAAGGTTTCCCTCTTTGCCCCCAGTTTTTCTCCTAAAAACGCCATTTCTTTAAGTCCCCGCGTTATAAGGGCGGAACGGGCGTTAAGTCCCATTTCCATTCCGTCGCAGATACCAACCGCTATAGCCATAACATTTTTCAAAGCTCCCCCTAATTCTACCCCTTTTACATCGTCGTTCCAATATATTCGGAACTTCGGTAGGTTTAAGGTATTTTGCAACTCTTTTCCCAATCCATGGTTAAAACCCGACAAAACCACCGCGGTGGGTTTTCCGCAAACCACTTCCCTCGCAAAGGAAGGACCCGAAAGGACGAAATACTCCACCCGTGGCAAAATTTCCAAAACCACCTCCGAGAGGGTTTTAAAACTCTTTATTTCAACCCCCTTGGCGGTATTTATAATGGGTTTTTCAAACTCGGAAGGGAATTTCTTCAAAACCTCCCTAACCGCTTGGGTTGGAACGGAGATAAAAACAACTTCCGCAAACTCCAACAGTTCATCTAAACTTTCGGTAGCCCTAATTCGGGGGTCTATTTTTAGAGACCCATCCACGGGATAGATGGAGGAATTTATCAGTTTGACCTTCCGCGGGTTGCGGTCAAATACCAAAACTTCATGGTTTTGAGAGAAAATGTGGGCGAGGGCGCATCCCCAAGCACCCCCGCCGACTATTCCCAGACGCATTAGGACTTATTTTTTATGTATTTTTCCAATCCGTATTCCTTTATCTTCCTATAAACATTAGAAATGTCTAATTTAATCCTTTCGGAAACCCTTCTTATGTTTCCTCCTTCCTCTATTAATGCCCTTTTTAGGTATTCTCTTTCAAATTCCCTTTTGGCTTCCCTCCAAGTTTTATTGGGCTTGAGAAGGTCATCTCCATTTTTGGGACCCAAACCGAGGTCTGAAATATTAACGATTTTTCCCTTGAATAGTAAAACCAACCTTTCCGCAATGTTTTTTAGTTCTCTAATGTTGGCGGGAAAGTGGTAACTTTCTAAGAACTCGGTAACCTCTTCCGAAAGAATGGGTTTTTCGTATCCGTTTTCCTCCGCCAGTTTGTTTATGTAATATTCCAACAAAGGGATTATATCCTCCCTTCTTTCCCTCAAGGGGGGAATTTCTATGTCTATTTGACCGAGTTTAAAGAGGAGGTCTTGATTAAACTTACCCTCCTTTGCCATTTTGTAGAGGTTTGCGGAAGTGGTGGCTATAATCCTTGAATTAAACCTTTTCCTCAAGCTGTCTCCAATAGAGTAAAAGCTCTTGGTTTCCAAAACCTCGTTCAATTTCTGTTGCAATTTAGGGGGTAAATTTTCCACACCTACCAAAATAACCGTTCCGCCGTTGGCTATCTCAAAGGCACCGATTTTTTCCTTACCTTTCAAGGTTGAACCAAAAAGCTCCGCTTCCAATTTGTGTTCGCTTTTTCCTCCCACTACGACCTTTACCAATTTAAATTCCCTTCGGGGGGAGAGTTTGTGAATAAGTGTTCCCACAAAGGTTTTACCTACCCCCTCTTCACCCCTTATGAGGACATTTTTATTTTCCATTGCGATTTGGGGAAGGGTTTCCCTAAGTTTCCTCACAAAGGGGGAATTTCCTATAAGCTCCTTTAACACCCCGTTGGGGTCGTTTTCTTCCGAAAAGGCACCCAGTTCGTTTAAGGCTCTATTTAGATACTTAATTAGAACTTTGAAATTTATCGGCTTTTGAAGGTATTCAAAGGCTCCCTTCTTAAGGGAAGAAACCGCGGTTTCCACCGTCCCGTGGGCGGTTAAAACGATTACTTTAGTCCTTAAGGGGTCTATATATTCCAGCAATTCCACCCCGCACCCGTCGGGAAGTTTTAAATCCAAGATAACAAGGGGGTATTGGTGCTTTTTAAACTTTTCCACAGCGGTTTTGAGGTCGTAGGCGGTATCCACCGAAAATCCCTCAAATTCGCAAAGTTTCTTTAAGTTTTCCGCGGTTTCCCTTTCGTCTTCAACTATTAAAAGCCTTTTTAACACCACAATTTAAATTTTTAACAGAATTTTTAACGGAAAAAAGAGAAGTGGATAGGGATTGCTTAAACTCCGAAAATTAGGTATTTGAGCCACAACAGAAAGAGGGCTATAAACACGGTAACAACCGCAACGGGTGTTCCCATTTTAATAAAATCAAAGAAACCTATTTTGTAACCCTCTTTTTCCACCAATCCCGCGGCAACCACATTGGCGGAAGCACCTATTACGGTTATATTTCCACCAAGGCAAGCCCCCAAAGCCAAAGCCCACCAAAGGGGTTCAACGTTAAACGGAACGGTTTGCTGTAAATCCAATAGCACATAGGACATTGCCATAGTGAAGGGAATGTTGTCCACGATACCCGAAATGAATGCGGACAATACCCCTATAATCCAGATACCGCTTAGGGCGTCCTTTACAATTCCCGCAACAAAGTGGGCGAGGTCTTCAAAAACTCCGGTAACTTCCAAACCGCCTATTACTATAAACAGCCCGAGGAAGAACATTAAAGTTCCCCATTCAACCCTTTCAAAAACCTTTTCGGGATTTAGCTTAGTCCAAAGCAGTAACACCGAAGCCATGGTTAGGGCTACCGTTCCCGGTTCCAAACCTATGAGGTGGTGGAAGAAAAAGAGCAAAAGGGTTATCCCGAAAACTGTAAGCCCTTTCCTCATTAGGGAAATGTCGTATTCCGCCTTTTGGGATTCTATTATTTTGGCGAGCTGTCCCTCGTCGGTTATTTTCTTTTCCAAGTAACCTTTCCACTTCATATAGAGGACGAAGGTGATAGTTCCAAATATGTGGGTAATTATTACAATAGGCGTCAAATTGACTATAAAATCGTTGAAGGTAAACTTACCCAAAGAACCGATGATGATGTTGGGAGGGTCTCCTATAAGGGTTGCGGTTCCACCTATGTTGGAAGCCAAGACGGTTGCTATAACATAGGGTATAGGATTTATCTTGAGTTTTACGAGCATTTGCAAAAGTATGGGAACCATAAACAAAACGGTGGTTACGTTATCCAAGAATGCGGATAGAAAAGCTGTCAGAAGGGTAAACACTATCAGAATTTTTATAGGGTCTCCTCTTGTAACCCTAAGAGCCCAGTTGGAGAGTATGGAGAAAAAACCACTTTCAATGAGGACTGAAACTATAACCATCATTCCGATGAGCAAAAATATGGTGTTGTGGTCTACCGATTCCCACGCCTGTTTGGGAGTTACAACCCCTAAGAATATCGCCAACGAACCTCCCAAAAGCGCGGCGGGAACGCGGTGGAAGAATTTTTCCAAAATTATCATTGCGTAGGTTCCCAAAAAGAGCAGAATTGAGAACCAATAAAGTTCCTTGGGGCTATCTATCCCCAAGAGGTGCAAAAGTGTTGTATGCTCACCCATGGCGGTTGCCTCCTAATTTTTGAAAATTGCTACCGAAGTTTCCGAATTTTCTATAAGTTCGTTTTTATCCTCATATGCGTGGGATAAAACTAAAAGGTCATATCCGTGGGTTTTTGCGAAATAGGGTAAAGTTTTTCTAACTTCTCCTTTGAGGGGAAGTATCTCGGTCTTTTCCAAACCGAGGATTTTTTTGAGTTTTTCCCTCACCGCTTTTATGTAATCTTCAAACATCTTTCCTAAAAGTTCCTTGGCTTCCTGTTCGGGGTGTTCCTTCTTTATCAGTAGTTCAAAATACCTTTCATCAAAAACGGTGGTGAATTCAAAATTCACACCCCATTGGGTTAGAAATTCGTAGACGGTCCTAACATAGCTCTCGGAGGAAATATCTCTGTCCACATAAAAGAGGACTTTTCTTATTTCCTTTGCACCTTCTTGGACTAAAAGGTAATTGTGTTTGTCGTCCCCTTCCGCAATTTTTTCCGACCAAGGTTTTTTAAAGGCGTGAACTATGGGTGCAATTTTCGGACGGGGTAATACGACCAAAAAGGGGTTTTCCTTTTCTATAACTTCCTCGGGGTCTCCTTCGTAGGAGAGAAATTGCGCTTTGCCCGAAAGGTGTTTCTTAACCTCTTCTTCCAATTTCGGAGCGAAGATTTTTAGCGTCATTCCCGTTTTGGTTGCTATATCCACCGCAACCTTTAGAGTTTCGGGAAATATTTTCTCCTCAAAAAGGATTAGCAAATTTCGTTCCATACTTAAAGAATATAGAAATGGGTAAAGGAATTGAAAACCTTGTTTATATCATCACCACCCGAGGTGGAGGAAAACCGTTAAAAGAGGAAGCATAAACGGTGGTGTAAGCTCCCGCGGTGAGAATAATAATGCGGTCGCCCACATCTATTCCTTTGGGGAGGGCTACCTTTTCCGCAACAACATCCATACTATCGCAGGAAATACCTCCTATTGTGAAGAAGTCCAATTCCTCCCCTTCTTTTTCGGGTAGGTAGAAAGAATAGCGTATTCCTCCCAAAGTTTCCGCCAATCCGTGGAATACCCCTCCGTCAATGTAAACCCACTTTTCGCCTTTAAAACGCTCCGCCTTTCCTATTACCGAGGTTACCAAGATACCCGCTTCCGCCACTAAACCCCTTCCCGGTTCCATTTGCAGTTCCAAGGTTTTCATCCCGAAGTATTTGTTCAAAAGCCCCTTTACGTAATCCGCTATTTCCTTTACCGACAGGCTTTCCCGCGTATAGCGGGCTGGAATTCCTCCCCCGATATTCAACATTTGAAGTTTTATCCCCTTTGAAAGGGCTTTTTCCCAAACTTCCTTTGCCTTTTTTACCGCGATAAACCAATTTTGTAAGTTATTGCATTGGGAACCTACGTGAAAGGTAATTCCGTAGGGAATTAAACCCTTGGAGTTGGCGTATTCAAGAATTTCCACCGCGGTATCGGTATCCACTCCGAATTTCCTTGAAAGGGGCCAATCGCTTCCCACATTGGGAACCGCCAATCTCACATAAACCCTCGCCCTCTTCCTAAATCGGGATATTTTGTCTATTTCCGCAAAGCTATCTACCGCAAAGCGGTCTACACCGCCGGAGAGACAGAAATCTATAAACTCCAAAGGTTTTACCGGATTACTTGAGATAACCCTTTCGGGGGAAACCCCAAACTTAAAAACCTTTTGAAGTTCAAAGGTAGATGCAACCTCAAAACCCGCCCCCAGCCGGGCGAAGGTTTTTATAACTTCTTCATCGTCGTTGGCTTTTACCGCATAGTAGATATTGAAACCTTGAAAGTGTTTTTTTACCTCATTAAACTTCTTCTGTAGTTTGGATTTCCTTATTACCAAGGCAGGGGTTTTCACATCTTTTATCAACTTCAAAAGGTCGGGGCTATTTTCGCTCCACTCGGAGTATAGCTTTTGGGCAAACTGCCACTGCACTTGGAGGGGATTTACAAAGGGCATAAGGTAAAACTCTACTATTATGGGTATTAGGCTTGAGCGTCTTTCTAAAACAATTCAGGAAGAGGTATCCTCCCTAATAAGGGACAAATTAGACCCCGCGGAGTGGGGTTGGATTAGCGTTACCGCGGTAAAACTTTCCAAAGATTTGAGAGATGCGGTGGTGTTTATTACCGTCTTTCCCGAAGAGAAGGAGAAAAAAGTTTTGGAAAAGTTAAACTCCATGGGTGGATTTATAAGAAAACACCTCTCGCGAAGGTTGGATACCAAAACCGTTCCCAAGTTGAGGTTTGAAATAGATACCCTCACTAAATTGGTGGAAAAGGGGAAACTAAACCTTCCCGAAGTGTAAGATTATTTCCCTAAGAATGTCAAAACTATTGGTTCTACTGCTCGTAATCGGTGTGGTCGGTTTCTTTTTAAGACAATTCGTGGAGGCTTTGTTTATCACCACCGTGATTGTTTTTATAACCTTTTTCTTCCTCGGAACGGTTTTAATTTTTAAAGGTTTGCAAGCGGACGACTTTAATCAGCTCTTTACGGGATTGGCTATGGCTATATTCTCCGCTTCCTATGTTTTAACTTCCTATCTATATGTAAAAAGGAAAAGTTAGAAAGCTCAAAGCCCCCTATAGTAGAGTTCAAAGATGGAATTTAGTCCCAATTTGAGCATTAGGAGGCGGTCCAAACCCACGGAGATACCCGAATAAAGTTTGGGAAGCCTTCGGTGGACTTTTATAAATTCCCCGTCCAAAGGTAGGTTTAGTTTTTTGGAAACCTCCGAAAGTCGGTTTTTAATTTCCTCCTCGTTTGCCACCTCGGTGTAGGCATTGGCTATTTCTATACCGAAAATGTAGAGTTCAAACCTTTCACACCAACCGTTTTCGCATTTAGCCAAAGCCCCGAAAGGTTTGGGAAAGGAATAGACCACCGTAGGTTGGTCAAAACCCAAAAACTTTTCAAGTTCCACGTAGGTTCGGAAAAAGAGGGTTTCTCTATCCTCTTCGGGGCTAAAGTTTATACCCTTTTCCTCCAGTTGTTTCTTAAACGCCTCCGTATCGTTTAGCAAAAGTTCCAGCTCCAACCCGAGGTATTCCTTATAAGCCTCCTTTAGGGGGATTTTCTTTATACGGGTCGGAATCCTTTTGCCGTTGTATTCTATCTCTTCACCAAATAGGGTTTTTAAAAGCTCCTCCAGCTCCTCCATTAGGTAGCGGTAATCTTTCCCCACCTTGTAGTATTCCAACATTAAAAATTCCACATCGTTTAGTTTTCCTCCCTCCTTGTCCCTAAAAACATGGCAAATTTGGAATATATCCTTCCCGCAAAGGGCTAAAAGTTTTTTCATCGCATACTCGGGGGAGGTGTGCAGGTATAAGGTTTCCCTCCCGCGGAAAGGTCTTTCAACCTCACACGATAGAGGAAATATGTTGTCGTCCAAATTGGGGTATGGTCTCAAATAGGGGGTGACAACTTCGGTGTAACCCCTTTTTTTCATAAATTCCCTTACGGTGTTTAGAAATTCCTCCACTTCCTTTATTTGACACTGCGGGGAGTTCATAAATTTAATAACAAATGGCGAAAGAGCTAAAGGAAGGAATAATCACCGAAAGGGCGGGACAGAAATTGGAGGTATACCTTCCCGAGGAAAAGAAAACCTATAGGGCTATTCCGTTGGGAAAGGTGAGGAAGAAGACGAAAATTTATGCGGGTGACCGCGTTAGGGGGAGAATAGTAGACCCCCAAACCTTTGCGGTGGAAGAGGTTTTGGAGAGGAAAAACCTTCTGGTTCGTCCTCCGGTTGCCAATGTAGACCGCGTGGTGATAGTTGAAACGATTGAACACCCTCCGTTTCAACACTTTTTATTGGATAACCTCTTGGTGGTTTACGATTACCTCGGATTGGACACCGTAATAGTTTTCAACAAAATAGACCTCCTAAGTGAGGAGGGAAAAAAGAAACTCCAATATTGGGAAGACATCTACAAATCCGCCGGGTATGATGTTCTGAAAGTTTCCGCCCACACCGGGGAGGGAATAGACAAATTAAAGGACTACCTAAAGGGACAGGTGTGTATATTGGCGGGACCTTCGGGAGTGGGAAAAAGTTCAATCCTTTCCGCCCTTACGGGATTAAAACTTAGAACCCAAGAGGTTAGCGAAAAAACCGAAAGGGGAAGGCACACCACAACGGGGGTAAAGTTAATCCCCTTCGGGGAAAACTCCTTTGTAGGCGACACACCGGGATTTTCAAAGGTTGAGGCTTTGCAATTTATGGAAGAAGAAGAGGTAAGGCTTCACTTTCCCGAGTTCTTAAGGTATAACTGCAAATTTTCCGATTGCAAACACCTAAACGAAGAGGGTTGCGAGGTTAAGGAAGCCCTAAAGAGGGGTGAAATTTCTTGCGAAAGGTATAAGAGTTACCTCAAGATGTTGCACCTGCACATGGATTGGCTAAAGGAATATTGCAAAAATGGAAGTGATTAAAAAAGGCATGTCAACAAGGTGGAAACCTTTTAAAAAATCCTTTCATGCTCCCATTCTATCCCTAATTCTCTTCTTCATTTACCGCTAACCATAACTTATAAAGGTTTTAATTTGAACGGATATTCTTCTTCTTTGTGTAGCTCCTTTAACTAATTCTTTTAATCTTTTTAAATTCATAAAAAAGTTAATATTTTAACTCAACATTTACTTTATTAAGTTGACATTTTCATGGTAGCTTTTCCTTTCTTTTACTTCCCCAAAGTGAGCGGTTCTTTTATAAAATTCATCTAAATTTATTTGTAAAAAGGTGGAAATCTATTTAGCA
>QOAS01000092.1 GCA_003972855.1 Gammaproteobacteria bacterium
CTCCACCCGCGCAGTAATCTTTAAACAATTTCCTCGCGAGGTCGTGGTAAGGACTTTCGGGCAGGGAGGGGTATAAAACTTCCTCAACCTTCGGGTGGTTTTTGAGGAAACGGGCAACCTTTAGGGCGTTTTCGCAGTGTCTCCTCATCCTAAGTTCAAGGGTTTTAAGACCCCTATCAATGAGGTAAGCTTCAAAGGGTGCCAATATTCCGCCGAAGTTGTTTCGCCAATCCCAAAGCTCCTTGGTGGTTTCCAAATCGGTTATAACCGCTCCACCGACCGCGTCAGCGTGTCCCACCATATATTTGGTAAGGCTGTGGATTACAACGCTTGCACCGTCCCTTAGGGGTTTATATAGAACGGGGGTTGCAAAAGTGTTATCCACTATAAACACCGTTTCCGTCTCTTTGCAGGCGGACGCTATTTGGGGAATGTCAAACACCTTTAAGGTCGGATTGGTAATGGTTTCCAAAAAGAGGACTTTTATATCTTTGTCCAACCTGTTGAGGATTTCTTCGGTATCGGGGAAAACCAAAATAGGTTCTATACCGAATTTCTCCGCCAAACGCTTTACCAGTTTTTGGGTTGTTCCGTAACTCTCGTAGGGCATAAGGACTTTGTCACCCTTGGAGAGGAAGTGAACGAATGTAGTCGCAATCGCGGACATTCCGCTGGCAAAACAGAGGGCGTCTTCCCCTTCTTCCAAGAGGGCGAGCTTTTTCTCAAGGAGCATAACGGTGGGGTTTTCCTCTCGGGAGTATTTAAGCTCCGTTTCCCTATGGGTTATTACCGATTTACCCCTTTGTTCAAAGGAAACCGTTTGATAAATGGGCGGATGTAGGGACTTGATAGGCTCGTAATTGTCCTTCCCGCCGTGAATACTTATGGTTTGTATGTGCTTTTCCATTTTCTCATCCAACCTCCGCACAAGGTTAAATTAACTTTTATATTACCTTTGCCGAAAAGCGGGTATGCGTATTTTCTTAAGGAAATTGGGGAAGAACCTTAGAAAAGAAATTAAAAGCGGGAAAAGTTTGGAGATTAAACTCTATCGTTATTTACAAACCATACGCCCTACGGGTTCCCCGCCGAGTATATGGTAGTGAATGTGGTATATTTCCTGCCCTCCGTGTTTTCCGGTATTAACTATAATCCTGTATCCGTCCTTATCAATCCCCAAGAGTTTTGCTATTTCGGGAATTTTTACCCAAAGGTGTCCGAGAATTTCCTTATCCTCGGGGTTTATATCGTTTACCGAAGGAATGTGTTTTTTTGGTATCACGAGAACATGAACCTTCCTTTGAGGGTTTATGTCGTGAAAAGCCATTATGAGGTCATCCTCGTAAACAACCTTTGCGGGTATCTCTTTGTTTACTATTTTGCAAAATACGCACATAGTTACATAAATTTAATCCCCCTATGGCTAAAAAAACTTATAAAACCCGTAAGGAGTATTCCCAGCACTTTAAAAAACTAATAGAGTTGGAAAGGGAAGCGGAAAAACAGTTCCACATAAGGGAGATACAAATCCTTACGGGCAAGGAGAGGGAACAAAGGGGAAGGGCTATTTTAGGTTTAAAGGCAACCTTTAAGGGAACCATCGTTGGAGGTTACAAGGTTTACCGCTTCGGTCGTCCCGATATGCCCGAAAACCACCAAATAAAGGTGGGTGATGTGGTATTGGTCAGCCGAACCAATCCCCTTAAGGAGGGTATAGAGGGAACGGTTTACGAAAAGGGAAAAAAATACTTAGATATCGCCTTTAGCGACCCTCCCCCCGACCTAAACAGGGGTTACTGGAGAATAGACCTCTTCGTTAATGATGTCACCTTTAAGCGAATGAAACACGCCTTGGAACTTTTTGAGAAAGGTAAAAGCGAATTCCCCGAAGGTGTTATTCTCGGAAAAGAAGACACACCCATAGAGGTGAAAGAGGAGGAAATAAAACCCTTTAACGGGAATTTAAACGAATACCAAGTAACCGCGGTGAGGAAAGCGTTGGGAAGTTCTCCCCTCTTTTTGATACACGGACCTCCCGGAACGGGAAAAACCACCACTTTGGTTGAGGTTATTGAGCAACTGGTTAAGGTGAAAAAGGTAAAGGTTTTGGCAACCGCGGACAGCAATACCGCGGTGGACAACCTTATGGAGAGGTTAATAAAGAGGGAAATAAAGGTAGTCAGAATAGGACACCCCGCAAGGGTTTCCAAAGAACTAATTGAACACTCTTTGGATTACCAAGTTCAAAATCACGAGGATTACAAAAGAATAGAGGAAATAGAGGAAAAAATAGCCCAAATTAAGGAGGTTCAGGCAAATTACCTAAAACCTACCCCCCAATGGAGGCGGGGGCTTTCGGATAAACAGATATTGGAATTGGCAAGGCAAAACAGAAAAACCCGCGGTATAAAGCTTTCCAAAATCAAATCAATGGCTAAGTGGATAGAACTTCAAAACGAAATAAGGAAACTTTTGGAGGAAAAGAAAAAAATAGAAAACCAAATTGTGGACAAAATTATTGCGTCTTCCGAAGTGGTTTTGGCTACCAACTCCACCGCGGGGGGTGAATTTTTGCAAAATAAAACCTTTGAAGTTTTGGTTTTGGACGAAGCCAGCCAATCCACCGAACCTTCCGCTCTGATACCTTTAATAAAAGCTAAAAAGGTAATAATGGCGGGCGACCACAAACAGCTTCCCCCAACCGTTTTACACCCCGACGCCAAAGACCTTTCCTATACTATGTTTGAAAGGTTTATAGACCTATATCCCCAAGCCAGCTACATGCTCCGTATTCAATACCGAATGAACGAACTTATAAAGGAATTCCCTTCGGAGGAGTTTTATAACGGCGAACTTATCTCCCACGAAAGTGTTAAAAACATAAAACTTTCCGATATAGCCAAGGGAAAAAGCGAAAACCCCGCGTTGGACGATACCCCCATAGTTTTTATAGACACCCAAGGTAAGTTTGAAGAAAAGACCCGCAGGGGTAGTTTTTCCAAATACAACCCCAAAGAGGCTGAGCTCGTTAAGAAACTGGTAGAGGATTTAAAGAAAATGGGAGTTCCCCCCGAGGATATAGGGGTTATTACACCCTACAAAGACCACGAGGATTATTTAAAACAACTTATCCCCGATGTGGAGGTTAAAACCGTTGATGGCTTCCAAGGTAGGGAAAAGGAGGTAATAATAATCTCCCTTGTAAGGAGTAACCCTCAAGAGGAAATAGGCTTTTTAGAGGACTTGAGAAGGTTGAATGTAGCCATCACGAGGGCTAAAAGGAAATTAATCATCGTAGGGGACGCTAAAACTTTGGGTTCCAACGAGGTTTATAGGAGGTTGATTGAGTTTATAAAGAAAAAAGGAAAGTTGACCTCAATTTAAAGGAGTTTTAAAAACTTCCATTGGAGTTTTCCAACCATTTCCACATAGAGGGTTTTAATCTTTTGATATTTACCTTTCTGAGGTATTCCAAACAGGGCTTTAAATATTCCTTTCAGAGGTTTTTGTAAACCTTTTCCGCACGAGGTAAGGAATTTATTTTTTCCACTATAAGGGGAGCAGTTTTGTAGTATTCCTTAAGAAAGGAATTTTATCCTCATTTATGCGTAGCGATACTAACAATTTTATAAATCTCCCTATGCTCCTTTAAAGTCTCTAAAAGTTTCCTAAACATATAGGCATCTTCTCTATTGGTTTTCTCCTGTTTCATTAAAAGCTTTGCCAAGAGGATTAAGAATTTAATGCTATATTCCCCGTGCTTGCTAAGTTCTTCAAAGTTTTTAGCTTCCTGCTCCACACTTTTTAATAAACTTTCTTCTCTTAAAAATTCTTCTCTTTCTTCCTTAGTTTTAAAACCTTTAGTATCTTCCCAAAGTCTTAAAAGGAAATCCAAAAACCGCTTCGCTAAATCCTCCTTGTGCGTTAACTTTATAAGCATATCTACCGCCCAATGGATATGTTTGGGGGTCCTTATTTGAGACCATTTTCCATTGGAGTCCTTTTGTCGGTATCTCAAAATAATGTCATACTCGCTTAGTTTTCCTTGATAAACAGCCACTATATAGGAGTCACTTATCCTGTAAACTTCCAAAGGTTTATAGTTTCTACAGGTCATGCACTCTATTAGGTCTTGTTTATTTGAGCTATAACACTTAGAGGTTCTACTCATAGTTTCTAATAACCAATTCTATTATTGGTTTCCTACCTTCAGCTTTGCTGTTAATAAATCTATTAGCGAAAACCTCTGTTATAACAAAATCCTTAAAAAGTTCCCTAATGAACGGACTATTTGAGTTGGAAAGCATCACATAACAACCCTTTTCGGTTAAAGTCCTAAAAACTTTATAAACCCTTAGATGGTCTTCCTTAGAAAAACCTTTGGAGGTGTAATTTCTAAAATTAGAGGTTTCCGAAATGGGATAATAAGGGGGGTCTAAATAAACAAAATCACCTTTTTGGGCATATTTGGTAACCTCCTCAAAGTCCGAGTGAAGTATTACAGCATTCTTTAATAATTCGCTGGCTCTTAGTAGGTTTTCTCTATCAAAAAATTTAACTTTTTTATATCTACCAAAAGGGACATTGAATTTACCTTTGGAGTTTACTCTCCAAAGACCGTTATAAGCGGTTTTATTCAAATATAAAAACCTCGCCGCTCTTTCAATTTTTGAAAGTTTTTTAGGGTCTAATTCCCTTATTTGGTAATAGAAATCTTTATCCACCTTATAAGTGGAAACAAGTTCCATAAGCTCCAAAGGGTGGTCTCTAACAACTTCGTAAAAGTTTATAAGTTCCTCGTTTTTATCTATTAAAACCGCCTTCTTAGGTCTTAAAAAGAAAAATACCGCTCCGCTACCCAAAAATGGTTCGTGATATCTATTAAACTTTTTAGGGAAGAGTTTTTTATAAATCTTTAAAAGGTTCCGCTTCCCACCCGCCCACTTTATGAGGGGTTTGATGGAAATTTCAGTGGTTAATTCTGTAAAGAGCATCAATTTTAGTATTCTCCAAATCACCACTTCTCTAACCCCATTGAGTTTACAAAAGAAAATGGAAAATATCTAACCTTAGATGGTTAAAAAAACCGTTCTAACTATCGGGTTGTCGCTTTTGCTGTTTTCCACCTTTGCGGGAGGAACGGAAAGTAAAATCTCCCGAGGTTACTCCCAAGCCTTGAAAACTACGGTGGATAGCCTCAAAAACCGAGAACTTTCAAAGGTGATAAAGGACGCTTCCGTTGCGGTTTGGGAAACTAAAAGGGCTTTATCCCTTTTGAGGAAAGAAAAGAGGGAAGAGGCTTTAACCTCCCTCCGAAGGGTTTACTCTTTACTTGAAAAACTGGAAGGGGAATACGAGATAAAGAGGTTTCCCGTAGATGTGAAGTTCGTTGAATTCTCCACCAAATTGGACTTAAAACAAGCCCAAAACTACAACCGTAGGGTAAAGAAACTTACCGCGGAAAACGACTTCGTAAGTGCGAGGTTTTTACTAAACCTCCTAAGGGACGAGATAGATATAGTTACCACCTATTTACCTTTAGATGTTTATAAAAATGCGGTTGATTTGGCTATAAAATTGGTGGAAGACGGAAAAATAAGCTCCGCCGTTTTGGTGCTTGAAAGCGCCCTTTCAACGCTGGAACTGGAAACTACGGTTGTTCCCAAACCTCCGCTTAAAGCCCAAGCCTTTATAAACTTTGCCCAAAAACTTTACAAAATAGACCCCTATTCCGCACTAAAGCTTGTAAAAAAGGCTAAAAGGGAATTGAAAATGACCGTTGTATTGGGATACGCCCGCTCCGATAAGGATTTAAAGGGTGTAATGGAAACCCTTGAGGAGCTAAAAAAGGCTATAAAGGAGCGTTTGGCCAATGTTAATGAGAAGTTTGAAGAAACCAAACAAAAACTTCAAGAGTTAAGGGAAAACCTAACCGTTTCCCACTAAGAGTTTAAATTCGTTCACCCCCACCGCGGGGTCAAATTTTACCTTTACCCACCCTTTGGAGAGTTTGGAAAAAAGTGTTTCTATCCCCTTTCGGTAGGGATGTAAAATTACCCAAATGCTTTGGGAAGTAAATTCCGATATTTTCCAAACTATTTCCAAAAATAGTAAACCGTTGGACTTTACCTTGCAACCGCAGAAGGGAGAGTAAACCTCCAAAATTTGCAAAATAGGAGAAACCCTTTTGGGGCATAGTATTTCGTAAAGTCCCCCGTTGGTAAAACCCAAACCTTTGCACCCCAAAAGGTTGAGTCTCTTTTTAATCTCCTCTTTCAGTTTTTCCTTTAAAGCCCTGTTGGGAATGTCTACAAAATCCACCGCTATGAGTCCCCCCCACTTTCGCAGGGGTAAAAGTTTTGTAATAAGTTCCAAAGCCTTTAGGTTTAAGGTGTAATGATTTAGATTGCCGTTTACGTCTATAAAAACCAACCCTTCGTTCTCGTAAATAAGCAGGTATCCGCCTTCAAAGGTTACCTTTTGGCTAAAAAACCCCTTCCAAAGGGAAGGAGGAAACTTTTTAACCAATTTTTCCAATGTTAGAAGGGTAGCTTCCGCGGAATTTAAACCGAAAATTTTTAAAAACTCTCGGTAGTTTTTTAAAACCTCCACACTTTCGGTGAAAAGTTTTACCCCCTCTCCCGCCAAGAGGGTTTGGGTGTAAAAGTGAAACCACCTGAAGGGTTTTTCCGATTTCGCCAAACTTAGGTAAGTTTCAAAAAGTTTCAAATCCCTTAGGCATTCCTTCGCATCTTTCACCTTGAGGAGGTAACCCTTTTCTTTGGCTACCTTTAAAAGTTTTTCTCTTCCTTCTTCCTCTGTTTGGGAAAGAAAAAACACCCTTCCCCTTTGGTTAAAACTTACCTCGCAACCCCGCAAAGGGAGTAAATATTTTTCGCTAACCCTTGGGGGTTTGCCTTCCAAACTTTCCCGCACCACTTGAACGGTCAGTTTTTCTCCGACCTTTGCCCTTAGGGAGTAACTAAAGGGTAAAAAGGCTTCTTCTCCGTTTTCCAACTCTACAAAAAATCCCCCCAAAGTTTCATCTTTTTTTGTAACCTTTGCGGGATAGAGGCTAAAGAGGGAGGGTTTGTCCAAAGGGGTGTATCCCGCTTCGGTAACTTCCAAAGAATGGTTCAGCAGAAAGGATAAAACCCCCTCCCCGAAGGGGTAAACCGCTACAAGCGACATTTAACTTAGGTTGGAAAAGATATCTTGAAGGGAGTAAACTTCCAGTTTTCCGCCCACCTTTCGGTATTCCTTTATAGCCTCTAAGACCGCGCGGGAAGCCCTTAATGTGGTGTAGTAAGGCACCCTCTCTTGAACTGCCACTCGGCGAATGTAATAGGCGTCGCTCCTTTCCCTTTTTCCCGAAGGGGTATTTATAATGAGGTCCACCTCGCGGTTTAATATGAGGTCTACTATGTTGGGTCTTCCCTCGGAATACTTTAAAACCATTTGGGCATTTACTCCCCTTTCTTTTAAGAACTTATAAGTTCCGCGGGTTGCAAGTATCTTAAACCCGAGGTTGCTAAACTCTTTCGCTATATCAACCACTTGGGGTTTATCCTTGTCCGCAACGGAAATAAATACCGTTCCCTCGGAGGGAAGCTTCATTCCCGCGGACAATTGGGCTTTGTAGTAAGCCAAACCAAAACTTTTATCCACACCCATAACCTCTCCGGTGGACTTCATTTCGGGTCCCAAAACGGGGTCTTCCTCGGGGAATCTATCCCACGGGAATACCACCTCTTTTACGGTATAGTAGGGAAAGTCCGCGGGCAAAAAGTCGCTGGCGAAGTGAACATTTCCCTCCTCAATTCTTTTGAAAACTTCGGGAACGAGCTCCCGTAAAGTTCTTCCAACTCCAACCTTTACAGCCAATTTCGCCAAAGGATATCCCACCGACTTACTTACATAGGGAACACTCCGAGAGGAACGGGGATTGACTTCCAAAACATAGATGTCTCCGTCTTTAACCGCAAACTGAATGTTTATAAGCCCCTTCACATTAAGGGCTAAAGCCAATTTTTTAGAATACTCCTTAACTTTCAGAACAACCTCTTGGGGTAAAGAGTAGGTCGGTATGGAAGCGGCGCTATCTCCCGAGTGAACACCTGCTTCCTCTATATGTTCCATTACCGCACCGATTAGAACATCTTCGGTATCCGCCACCGCGTCTACGTCAAGCTCAACGGTATTTTCAAGGTATTTGTCTATTAGTATCGGTCTCTCGTTGGAAACCTGAACAGCCTCTTTAATCCACTCCTTTAACTCCTCGGGTTCGTAAATGATTCGCATAGCCCTTCCGCCGAGAACATAGGAAGGGCGAACCAATACGGGGTAACCTATTTTTTCCGCAACTTTTAGGGCATCTTCTAAGGAGGTGGCGGTTCCGCTGGGAGGTTGCTTTAGTCCGAGCCTGAGCAAAAGTTCCCTAAAGAGTTCCCTATCTTCCGCCCTGTCTATACTTTCGGGAGGAGTTCCCAAAATCCTAACCCCCGCCTCTTTAAGGGGAAGGGCGAGTTTTAAGGGGGTTTGTCCCCCAAATTGAACGAAAACCCCTACGGGGTTTTCCTTTTCCACTATGTCCAAAACGTTCTCGTAAACTATCGGTTCAAAGTAGAGTTTATCCGCGGTATCGTAGTCGGTTGATACCGTTTCCGGGTTGCAATTGACCATTACCGTTTCGTATCCCTCCTCTTGCAATCCCCATATGGCGTGAACGCAGGCGTAGTCAAATTCAATACCTTGACCGATACGGTTGGGACCCGAACCGAGAATAACAACGGTAGGTTTTTTTGACATCCTAAGGAGGGATTATTCTAACTTAACCAACCTTTTGAGTTTTTTTACCTCTTCCTCCGTAAGTTCCCTGTATTCTCCCTCCCTCAAAGAGGGGTCTAAGGTTACCCCTCCTATTGCGACCCTCTTTAGGTATAAAACTTTATTTCCCAAACTCCTAAAGAGCCTTTTTACTATGTGATACTTCCCCTCCGTTAAGGTTAAAAGAACTCTGTTTTCCTCCAAAGGTTTTATTTCTTTTACCTTTATAGGTTTGCCTCCTATTTTGACTTCACCCCTAAGGAGTTTGGCTATATCTTCGGACGAGAGAGGTTTTTCCAATACAACCTCATAAGTTTTGGAAACACCCCACCGCGGGTGGGTTATCCTATGGGCAAAAAGTCCGTCGTTGGTTACAAGCAAAAAACCTTCCGCATCAACGTCTAACCTTCCCGCGGCGAAAGGTTTTAAATGCTCGTATTCGGGCAAAAGGTCTAAAAAGGAGGGGTAATCCGCCTCCCTTTCGGTTGTAGAAAGGTATCCTTTGGGTTTGTAAAGCATTAAATAGATTTTTTCCTTAAGCTCCAATTCCTCTCCGTCTATAACAACTTTGGCATTGGGAGAAACCTTAAAGTCCGCTTTTTTTATAACCTTCCCGTCTATCCAAACCCTACCTTGGCGGATTAGCTCCTTTGCCACCTTTCGCGAAACTCCCAAAGCTTTTGAAATGTATTTGTCCAACCTCATACTATTGCGATTCCGTGTAGCATTTTATACCGCCTTCGTTGTAAACACACTTTACATAAAACTTATTAGATAAAGTGGAATGAGCCTCCACATAAAAGTTTTCGGGTAAAGTTCCCCCAACGGAACAGTTTGCGGGCGGAATAGTAAAGGTTACATTACCGTAAAAGGAAGGTCTATCTTGACAATTTTCAAATATGGTATAGTCTAAACTTTCCCCCGGGTGTTCCATACAATAGGTAAGGAGGTCGTTTAAGCAACTCTTGGCATACATAAGTCCATCCTTTGCTACCTTACTCTTTTCTACATAATCCTCGTAAATGGAGAAGGAAATCATAAAGACGAGAATTGAGATGATAATTATAGCAACCAAAAGTTCCATTATGGTAAATCCTTTTTGTAAAGGAGACCCCATAAAACTTTATTATTAACCTTGTAAGAGTAAAAATAAAATTTTAAAAAAACCTTCTGGGGGTTGAGTAGTCCACAACATTTACGGGAATGGATTCATCTTCGCCCCTGTTTAGACATTCGCAACCTACGCAATCGTAGTTTTTGGCGATTTTTGAAAAGTCC
>QOAS01000087.1 GCA_003972855.1 Gammaproteobacteria bacterium
CCCGGACTTTCCACCGAAGCCCGTCAAAAGCTAAAGAAGATAAAACCCCTAACGGTGGGACAGGCTTCAAGAATAGACGGGGTAACCCCCGCCCACATAACCGCCATACTCCTCTATTTGGGAAAGTTGGATTGAAGATTTTTACCCCCTTTTATTCAATTTTCATTTGTCTCCAAACTTGACAAAAAGCTCAATAAATGTCAAGTAGGTAATGTCAGGCTAAAAAATTGCAATCTCAAGCGGGTAGAGTGAAAAAACAATGTAAAAACCTTTTCGGTTTTCGCAATTTAACCCACAAAATGTTTAAGTTGATTTTCCCTCAACTTAGGTTGTCATTAATAAAAATGAATAACGATTTTGCTCGGAATAATGTTAGGGAAAACCAAAAATTTTACCGCTTTGGGTAAATCTCTTTGGGTTTTTGTTAAGACATACACCCAACTATTGGGGTTGAAAATTAACCATTAAACCAAACTTGACATCAAATTAATATCAACTTTCTTGGTTTTGGTTCTATTAATGTCAAACCATAAAGGGTTTTGAGGCTTGACTTTAACCTCATTTTGTGGTATATAGCTAAATTAAAAGTAGTGGTTGGCTCCTTGGCAACCAAATAGTGTCAAGTTTCTCCAAACCCGCGTGGGAGTAGAGCAATCGTTCCTCTCCTACAGCGGTGCGGGTTTGAACAATATATATAACTATTTGTGGGGTTTTTGAATTTTCAAATTAAGGTATAATGCGGACTTGAAAAGGTAGGGTTGAAGTTAATGCCCGCTAAGTGCGGGATTGCGACATTGCCATAGTCCCTGAATATCACATAGTCGTCTTTTATTTGTGTTGAAGTTAATGCCCGCTAAAGCGGGGTTCTTTCTTTCTTTAGTGCGGAAACAAAACACTTAGGTGGAAAAATTTGCGAGGTTTACACCATTTTTGTGTTTTTTCGTTATAAAAAACGAAGCCAAAAAGTTGGAAAAGACCTCTAATTACCCCGCCAAGGTTCTCGCCAAAACTATACCCAAAATTGTTGCTGTAAAACAGAGTAAATTGGTAACCAATACATAGCCCAACGCCTTAAGCCAATAACCTTGGGAGATTAAAAAAACGGTTTCGTAACTAAAGGAGGAAAAGGTTGTAAATGCACCCAAAAAGCCTACAACGAAAAAAGCCTTGCTTTGAGGGGGCAAAAGTAGGTGTTCCAAAAAGTAGTGTATAAAAAACCCGATAATAAAGCTACCCACCACATTGACCGTTAGAGTTCCAAGGGGAAAGGCGACACCCGTCTTTTTTTGAACATAGGTGGCAACCAAATACCTCAAGACCGCTCCTATTGAACCTCCTAAGGCTACCCACACCCACACAAAGGGGAGTTATTTTATAGCTTTTGTATGACCTACGATGTAATAGTTGTAGGCGGTGGCATTACGGGGTTGGTTACCTCCTTTTACCTGACACTAAGGGGCAGAAGGGTTTTGCTTTTGGAAAAAAACTCCCGATGGGGTGGAAATATAAAAACCTATTCCGACAATAGTTACATCTTTGAAGAGGGACCCCAAACGATTTTGGCAAACACCTCCGCCATTTGGGATTTGATAAGGAGGTTAAACGCACCCGTTTGTAAGGCTGACCCTTCTTCCCGACTTAGGTTTATCTACAAAAGGGGGAGACTAATACCCATTCCGCTAAAGCCGTGGGAATTTTTTACCTCTCCGCTGGTGGGTTTTAAAGCAAAGGTAAAACTCCTTAAGGAGTTTTTTGTTAAACCTCCCCAAAAGGAGGACGAAAGCGTAGCGGAATTTACCCTACGCCACTTTGGGGAGGAGTTTTTAAAGTATTTTGTCCAACCCTTTGTGTCGGGAATATACGCGGGAGAAGCCCGAAAGCTCAGCGTCCGCTACGCCTTCCCAAAGCTATACGAAATGGAAAGGCGCTACGGCTCGCTCTTAAAAGCCTTTTTAAAGGAGAAAAGGGTAGCCCCGAAGGGGGAATTAATCTCCTTTGCGGGGGGACTTTCAACCTTAGTAAAACTCCTTGCGGAAAGGATAAAGGAAAAGAGACTTCAAACGGAAGTTCTAAGTTTGGAAAAAAGCGGAAACCTCTATAGGGTAAGGACAAATGCTGGCAACTTCTACGGTAGGAAGGTGGTTTTGACCACCCCCGCCTATGTAACCGCCAAAATTTTGGAGAAAATTTTCCCACCCGCAAAGGGGTTTGAAAATATTACTTATCCGCGGGTGGCGGTGGTTTTGCTAAGCTTTCCCAAAGTAGGTTTAAGGGGTTTCGGATTTTTAACCGCGGAGGGTCTAAGGATTTTGGGTGCAATCTTTGTGAGTTCCCTATTTTCCGACCGATGTCCACCCGCGGAGGATTGTGTCAGCGTCTTCCTTTGCGGTGAAACCCAAAGGGAAGTTTGCCAACGGGGGAAAGAAGAAATCTTGAAAATAGCAAAGGAGGAGATTAAAAAGGTATTTCCCCGAATAGGGGAGTTTAAGTTTGAAAAGGTAACCCTTTGGGAGAAATCCATACCCCAATACACCTTGGGATATGAAAAGTTTTACAAAATAGAGGAGGAACTAAGAAAGAAAGAACCCAACCTCGTTATAGCGGGTAACTTTTTGGGGGGAAGCTCGCTCGCCAAGTGTATAGAAAAGGGTAAAAAATTGGGCGAAACCCTTTAACATAACCCGATAATGCTTGAAGGATTTATACCACCCGAGTGGATAGATACCGCCAAAGAGTTTGTTAAAGACTACGGCTATTTGGCACTCTTCGTTATCTCCTTTACCGAGGCATTTATTAACCCTATAGTGCCTTACATCTTTATAGCGGGCGCCCACTATTTCGGTTTAGACCTTTGGCTGTCCGCCATTATCGCCTATATAGGAAACCTTTTAGGTGCGGGTTTCACCTACTACCTCGGGAAGTATTTGGGCGAAAAGTGGGGTAAAAAGATTCTCGGAGAAAAGCTTTACTTAAAAGGTGAAACTCTTTTTAACCGCTACGGTTTTTGGGCGGTTATTATCGGAGAACCCTTTAAGTTGGTCTGTTGGTTAGGGGGTATTTTCCAAATGGAGTTTTTCCGATATATACTCGCTACCGCCATAGGTAGGGGTGTGAGAATTTTCGGATTCACCCTTTTGGTGCAGTTGGGTATAGACCTCCTTTCAAAGTGAGTTGAAAAGGTCTCCGCAACGCAACTTTAATTGTTTCAGGGTTTTTTTCATCAACCTTTTGTGTCCACCCTCCCAATATACCTTTCCGCAGAAGGGACAAATTGTGAAGTTTTTTCCACACCTTAAAGCCCCTTCGGGGATTTTACCCTTTACCTCCTCGGGAGTTACGGGTTTTAGCTTACCCAAACAGAGGGGGCAGTAATTGAGCGACAAGTTGGGTTTTAGGTTAAAGTGTTTTAAGACCATACAGAGTTGGGTTTTCCAATCCTCCCAATTGGGGAGAATTAGGTATTCAACCTTCAGGTTTTTAAGGGTTTTTTCAAGCCTTCGGGAGGTTGTTAAAACCTTACACCTTCCACCCGTGCAGAGGGAAATTTCCTTTTTGGTCAGTTTTGTAACCACCTTTGTTGGATACCCAAAAAGGGTGAGCCAAAGGGCAACCCTACTTAGGTGGGTTTGGGTTAAAAAGAGGGGATTTTCCATCCTTAAAATTGTTCAATATGTCTAATAATTTACCCGACGAAAGGGGATATTTCGGAGACTTCGGGGGGAGATTCGTTCCCGAAACCCTAATGGACGCTTTGGAAAAATTAGAGGAGGAATACAAAAAGGCAAAAAACGACCCCAAGTTTTGGGAAACTTACGAATACTACCTTAGGGAGTATGTGGGAAGACCCACCCCTTTGCAGTTTGCCCAAAGACTGACCAAATATATAGGCGGGGCAAAAATTTACCTAAAGAGGGAAGACCTAAACCACACCGGCGCCCACAAAATTAACAATACCGTAGGACAAGCACTCCTTACCCTCCGTATGGGCAAAAAAAGGGTTATAGCGGAAACGGGTGCGGGACAGCACGGGGTTGCAACCGCCACCGCCGCCGCACTCTTCGGGCTGGAGTGCGTCGTTTACATGGGAGAGGAGGACGCCCGCAGGCAAGCGCTAAATGTCTTCAGAATGGAGCTTTTGGGTGCAAAGGTTGAGGTGGTAAAAAAGGGTTCAAGGACACTAAAAGATGCCATAAACGAAGCCCTGCGGGATTGGGTTACCAATGTGGAAACCACCCATTACATAATAGGTTCGGTAGTGGGACCCCACCCCTTCCCCGAAATTGTAAGGGACTTTCAAAGCGTAATAGGGAGGGAAACAAAAAAACAAATTTTGGAAAAGGAGGGGAGACTTCCCGACGCCATAGTGGCTTGTGTCGGAGGCGGAAGCAACGCCATGGGTATTTTCTATCCCTTTATAGAAGATAGGGAGGTGCGTTTGATAGGGGTGGAAGCGGGGGGAAGGGGGTTGGATAGCGGACAGCACGCGGCATCTCTGCTAAGGGGTTCGGTAGGAGTTTTGCACGGTATGAAGAGTTACTTCCTCCAAAGCGAAGAGGGACAAATACTGACCACCCACTCCATCTCCGCGGGACTGGATTATCCCGGTGTGGGACCCGAACACGCGTGGCTAAAAGAAACGGGAAGGGCGGAATACATAAGCGCAACCGACGAAGAAGCCTTGGAAGGCTTTAAACTCCTTTCCAAGACCGAAGGTATTATCCCCGCCCTTGAAAGCGCCCACGCGGTAATAAAGGCGGTTGAAATAGCGAGGGAAATAGGAAAGGACGGAATAGTCGTAATAAACCTTTCGGGAAGGGGAGACAAAGACGTGAGAAGCGTTATGGAACACTTAGGATGGAAGTTTGAAATTTAACTTACCCGAAAAGGTTTTTCCTCTTTAAAAATTCCTTTATCGGTTTGTAGTTTTTTCTGTGAATTTCCAAAACTCCATAGGTTTTCACCGCTTTGATGTGTTCCTCCGTCGGGTAGCCCTTGTGCTTTTCAAAACCGTATTGGGGGTAAATTTTTGAATAACACTCCATTATTCGGTCTCTTAAAACCTTTGCGACCACACTGGCGGAGGCTACGGAAAAAATTTTCTCGTCCGCCTTGGGGGGTGAAAATACGGGAATATCCAACCCCTTTATGGGCATGTAATCGGTAAACACCGCGGAAACCTTAAAGGGAATTTTTTTAAGAGCCTTTAAGTAAGCCAATTTTGTAGCGCGATAGATGTTGAACCTCTCAATTTCGCGGGGTGTCGCAAAGGCTACGCTTACGACCAAAGCTTTTCTAACTATCTTATTAAAGAAATATTCCCGCTGGGCGGGGGAAAGTTTTTTACTATCCTTGTCCAAAAAAGGAGTGGTAAAGGGGGGATAAACCACGCAGGCAACCACCACGGGTCCCGCTAAGGGTCCCCTTCCCGCTTCGTCCAAACCAGCCACCAACTCGCCCTTTTCCCAGTAGGGTAGTTCTAAAAGTTCCATTGCACTACTTACTTGGTGTTTCTTTATGTTTTTGATACAGGGCAAATAATCCCAAAAGTATTGCTACTCCACCTACAACAAGAGCCATAATAATGAGACCGTTGTAAACTTCTTGCATTGTTATTCCTCCTTTTTCAATAATTCGGAAATTAAAATTAGGGTGAAACCAACAATTCCAAAAATGATAGATGTTAAAAGTCCCTTTGAAACGAATTCACTATGCCCTTTAACAATAGGCTGGATAATTAATCCCGCAATAGTTACCAAACCAATGTTTAAAAACCATTTTCCGAGTTCCTCCAAGGGTTTAGCCAACTTTTCCCATCGCATTACCCTTTAAGGGAAAGAGAAGTTTACTAAAATTGCAGGGTATGGAGCGAAAGGCGGAAGTTAGAAGAACAACTAAGGAAACCGACATAGAGCTTTACATAAACCTTGACGGTGAGGGAAATTACGAAGTTGATACCCCCATAGGGTTTTTAAACCATATGCTTGAAAGTTTTGCCAAACACGGAAGGTTTGATTTAAGGGTTAAAGCGGATGGAGACATTCACGTTTCCCACCACCACTTGGTTGAAGACTGCGGGATAACCCTCGGTATGGCTTTAAGGAAAGCCCTCCGCAACGCCAAAGGTATAAAGCGTTACGGTTGGGCTATCGTTCCCATGGACGAAGCCCTCGTCATTAGTTCTTTGGACATCTCGGGAAGGGGACTTTTTTACCACAACAAGAAAACCCTAAAGGGAAAGATAACCCATTTTGATTTTGAACTCATATGGGAGTTTTTTAAAGGTTTTGCCTTGGAAGGGAAAACCACCCTCCACATAAAGGTGGAAAGGGGTTACAACCTCCACCACATAGCGGAAGCCTGTTTTAAGTCCTTTGCGTTGGCTTTAAGAGATGCGGTAACCCCCGTAGGTGGAGATATTCCCTCAACCAAAGGGGTCATTTAGATTTTTTCTTTTTCCTTCTCCTTTCAGCGTAAACCTCCTTTCTACACTCGCGGATTATTTTCTTATAGCGGTAGAACACCGAAGGTATGTGAATGGGAACGCCGTAATACCTCTCAAGGTATAGGCATATATCTTCGGTGGTCAAATACTTACGGTTTCTTATTAAGCCCTTTATATACTTCCTTATGCGGGTTTCCTTCTTTTTCTTATCGCCCATGGTTTTGCACCAATCTTAACAAATCCCCAAAGAGGTTTTTGGAAGTTTCTCCTATTTTTTCCCTTAGGAGGTTGTTTAAAAGAATTCCCACTCTTTGTCCGACAAAGAAGGAAATTACGAACACAACAAGGGTATAAAGGTTTAGGTTTACCCCCAATAGGATTCTAAAAAACACTATAAGAGGCACGGGAAGATGAACCGCTAAAAACCACTCCTTTGAAAGTTTTCTAACCTTTGCCCTCCAATAACCGAAGGGGATATTTATTAAAAAGGTCAAAACCGCCACGAGGAGGACTGCAGACCAATTTTCCCCCATAAGGAAGGTAGAATTTAAAACAAAAAGCGCTTTAAAGGTAAGGGTTTAATTATTAACCTTATGGGGTTTACACCCAAAACTCCCTACCTTGCGGTGGACGGAATAATAAAACTGTTTGACGAAAAGGGGAACTTCAAAGGTATAGTCCTCATAGAGAGAAAAAATCCCCCCGTGGGGCTTGCCCTTCCGGGTGGGTTTGTAGAAATAGGAGAAACCGTAGAAGAGGCGGTGGTGAGGGAAATAAAAGAGGAGGTAAATTTGGACTTTGAAATAGAAAAACTTTTGGGAGTTTTCTCCAAGCCCGATAGAGACCCCCGCTTTCATGTGGTTTCGGTGGTATTTGTAGGAAGGGCTAAAGGGCAACCCAAAGCCTCTTCCGATGCAAAGGAGGCAAAAGTTTACAAGCTGGAAGAAATCCCTTGGGAAAAGTTAGTTTTTGACCACGCGGAAATTTTAAGAAAGTTTTTGGGAAATATTTGAAAACGAATTTAATAGTTTTAGCTTATGCGTTTTGTAAAATGCCAAGGGGCGGGAAACGATTTCGTAATTATAGACAACCGCGACGGTAAGGTTTACAAAAAATTAGAGGAGCTAAAAATAGACCTTCCCACTTTCGTTAAGAAGGTCTGCGCCTTTCACACCGGTGTAGGTGCGGACGGATTAATCCTTATAGAGGAACCCGAAAATCCCGAAAACGACTTTAAGTGGCAGTTTTTCAACAGCGACGGGTCGGTGGCGGAGATGTGTGGGAACGGCTCCCGTTGCGCGGTAAGGTTTGCCTACGAAAACGGAATAGCCAAAAGCTCCTATGTAAAGTTTGAAACCTTGGCGGGTGTAATTGAGGCTGAAGTAAAAGAGGGCGGTAGGGTTGTAAAGGTGCAACTTACCAAACCTTTTGGGCTAAAAACCGACTTTGACATACCCCTAAGCGATTTAACAGTAAAGGGCAACTTTCTAAACACCGGTGTTCCCCACGTTGTAGTTCCCGTAGAAAACTTGGAAGAGTTTGATGTGGTCAAATACGGTAGGGAGATTAGGTATCACGAGATATTTAACCCCGCGGGGACAAACGTTAATTTTATAAAACCGATAGGGGAAGATACCATAAAAATAAGAACCTACGAAAGGGGAGTTGAAAATGAAACCCTCGCCTGTGGAACGGGGTCTACCGCGGGTGCCATAATAGCCTACCTCAAAGGTTTGGTAAAACAAAAGCCGGTAAAAGTTGTAACCAAAGGAGGGGAAATTTTAACCATAGACTTTGACGAGAAGTTAGAAAAGGTAACCTTGGAAGGTAAAGTCTTTAAAGTCTTTGAAGGGGAACTTTCCTTTGAAATTTTTGAATAACTTTCCTCCTTTTTCTTTTAATAATCCTTTATGAAACTTAGGAGTGAGTTTATAAGAAAGCGCCCCGAGTATGCGCCCCACCGTTCGCTCTTAAGGGCTACCGGCGTTATAAAGAGTGAGGAAGACTTTGACAAACCCTTTATAGGGATAGCAAACTCTTACACCGATGTAGTTCCCGGACACGTCCACCTCAAGGAGTTTGTAGAAATAATCAAAGACGAAGTGAGGAAACAGGGAGGGATTCCATTTGAGTTCAACACTATAGCGGTGGACGACGGAATAGCAATGGGACACTACGGAATGCACTACTCCTTGCCGTCGCGGGAGATTATCGCGGATAGCGTTGAAACTATGGCAAACGCCCACCAGTTTGACGCTCTCATTTTGGTTCCCAACTGCGACAAGATAGTTCCGGGAATGATTATGGGGGCGCTTAGGGTAAATGTCCCCACCGTTCTAATATCGGGTGGTCCCATGAGGGCGGGCGAATACAAAGGGAAAAAGATAGACCTCGTTACCGTCTTTGAGGGGGTTGGAAAATTCAAAAAGGGCGAAATAGACCTAAGCGAACTGAAGGAGATAGAGGCAAGGGCTTGTCCCTCCTGCGGTAGCTGTTCGGGAATGTTTACCGCCAATACTATGAACTGCCTTGCGGAAGTTTTGGGTATAGCCCTTCCCGGGAACGGAACGGTATTAGCCTGCACTCCCGAAAGGGAAGAATTGGCAAGGGAAGCGGTTAGAGCCCTCTTTAGAATGCTCAAAGAGGGTATAACGATTAGGGATATCGTTACCTACGAGGCTATATACGACGCTTTTGTCGCGGATATGGCTTTGGGCGGTTCAACCAACACGGTTTTACACCTAAAGGCGATAGCGTATGAGGCGGGAGTGGACTTTCCCTTACAGGTTATAGACGAAATAGCGCAAAAAACCCCCAACATAGTGAAACTTTCTCCCTCCAGACCGGATTTACATATTGAGGACTTGGATAGGGCTGGAGGCGTCCCCGCGGTTCTAAAGGAGTTACTTAACAAGGATGAAAACCTATTGCACCTAAATAGAAAAACGGTTTACGGCAGGCTAAAAGATGCGGTGGAAAAGGCAGAGGTTAAAGACAGGGAAGTTATAAGGTCGGTAGAAAACCCCTATTCTCCGACCGGTGGATTGGCTATACTCTTCGGTTCGCTGGCACCAAAGGGTGCGGTTGTTAAGGTGGCGGGTGTCCCCGAGAATATGCTCGTTTTCAAAGGAAAGGCGCGGGTATTCAACAGCGAGGAGGACGCGGTAAAGGCAATTTTGGGAGGGGAGATAAAACCCGGCGATGTTGTGGTAATACGCTATGAGGGACCCAGAGGCGGACCGGGAATGAGGGAAATGCTATCTCCTACATCCGCAATAATGGGAATGGGTTTGGGAGATAAAGTAGCCCTCATTACCGACGGACGTTTTAGCGGTGGAACGAGGGGTCCCGCCATAGGACACGTTTCTCCCGAAGCCGCCGCCGGTGGTCCCATAGCGTTGGTGGAAGACGGCGACGAAATTTTAATTGACATTCCCAACCGCAGGTTGGAACTTTTGGTTAGCGAAGAGGAACTCAAAAGGAGAAGGGAAAATTGGAAGCCTATTAAGAAGGAAATTCCTTCCCGTTGGCTAAGAAGGTATTCTATGTTAGTAACTTCCGCGGATATGGGAGCG
>QOAS01000109.1 GCA_003972855.1 Gammaproteobacteria bacterium
ATGGCGGTGGCTCTGATTACCACCCTTTACGGGGCGCTAATGGCAAACGCATTTGCGGGTCCGATAGCCAATAAGTTAAAAACCTACGCGGAAAGGGCTTTACTGATAAAACAGGTTTACGCGGAAGGGCTCTTGATGATTTTGAAAGGTGAAAACCCCCGCGTTATAGAGCAAAAATTAGCAATGCTTGCGGGTGTTCAACTTTCTTCCGAGTAATAGAGGTCTAAGAAAATGGCAAAAAAGAAAAAACAGGAATGTCCTCCCCTCCCTATGTGGATGACCACTTTTTCCGACCTTATGTCTCTGCTTTTGACATTCTTTGTTCTCCTTTTTTCAATGAGTTCCATCTCCAAGGAAAAATTTCTAAAATTTCTCCAAACGCTGGAGTTTATGTGGGGTATAAACATCATTAAGGAAACCAAACCCCCTTCTCAGGTTCAGCCGGGGGTAAATCCTCCCGTTGAAATGTATCCCAAACCAGAAAAGTGGAGTGAGGTAAGAAATGCGGTAAAGAAAGCAAAAAAAACCTTTTCGGAGGCGGGAATACCCGTTAAGGAGGTAAAAAAATCCAAGGAGATAATTCTCCGCCTGCCGGCGGATTACCTCTTTGACGAAGGTTCCTATATTCCAAATTCCAAATACATTCCCCTCTTAAAGAAGGTTTGCAACATTTTAAAAAGGTTACACGCTCCAATAAGAATAGAGGGACACACCGACAGCAAACCCATTTACCGATACCCCAAAATTGTGGACAACTGGGATTTATCCCTTTTAAGGGCTATATACTTGGCGAAGTATTTTGTAGAGTGGGGATTTCCCGAAGATAAACTTTCCGTTGGAGGATACGCGGATACCGAACCTATAGCTCCCAATAACACCCCCGAAGGGAGGGCAAAAAACCGAAGGATAGATATCGTAATTTTTGTAGGAGAAGAAAAACTTTGAGGGTTTACTATGGCTAAGAAAAAGGGAAGTGAACAAGACTGTCCTAAATTTCCCGCGTGGATGACAACCTTCTCCGACCTTATGTCTCTACTTTTGACATTTTTTATTCTCCTCTATTCCATGTCCGTTATAGACATCACTTCCTTTTCCAAGTGGATAAGTTTTTTTCAAGGTGGTAGGACTATAACACCACCTGCAACGGTAATTCCCCCTCCCGTTTCTCCTCCCCAAATCAGCAGGTTGGCTATAAAGGCTCAAAAGCTCCTTTCCAAAATCCACGCCTATAGCGCCTTTCAGGTGATAGTTTCTAAAAATGAAATGACTATTCGCTTCCCCTACGGGGTTAATTTTGACGAAGGGGACTATAAACTTAAACCGAAATTTAAAAAGGCTTTGCGGGAAATTGTTCCCCTAATTGAGGAATTAAAGGGAAAGAACTTCCGTTTGGTGGTTCAAGGTTTTGCCTCCTCTTTGGAAAAACCTAAATACCGATTTATTGCGGACAACTGGGAGCTTTCCGCCAAAAGGGCTACGGAGGTGGTTAGGTTTTTAATACGGAGTGGTTTGGATAGAAAAAAGATTACCGCGGAGGCTTACGGAACGCTTAGACCCGTATACACCGGAGATAACAAACTTTTGCTAAAGAAAAATGCAAGAGTGGAATTGCACCTACGCTTTTACAGTGAAGACTACCTAAGGGGTAACCCTCCGCCTAAAGAGGAAAAAAGGATTATTCCCATACCCGAACTTGAACGCTTATTTGACAACCAACAAAATAGGTAAGGATTATGGACAACTGCGAAAGGTTTAAAAGAATCAAACTCCTACTTTCGGATGTGGACGGCGTTATGAACGACGGTAGGATTTACTATCTCCCCACCCCCGAAGGTGTAGAGGTTGCAAAATTTTTCAATGTAAAGGACGGTTTGGGTATAAGGCTATTCCAAAAGGCGGGATTTGAATTCGGAATTATCACCGGGAGGAAAGATAAGGTTGTGGAAACCCGATGTAGAGACCTCGGATGTAGGTTCTACGCTTTGGGGGTAAAAGATAAAGCCCGTAAGGTTTTGGAAATTCTGCAAGAGGCAAAATTGAGTAAGGAGGAAGTTGCCTATATAGGGGACGATTGGAATGATGTTCCCGTTTTTGATATAGTAGGACTTTCCCTTGCGCCCTACGATGCACCCCAAGAGATAAAGGAAAGGGTTGATTTCGTTATTCCCGTCAAAGGGGGAGAAGGTGTTATCCGTTACGCGGTGGAAAAAATTTTAAAATGCAAAGGTTTGTTTGAAAAAGCCATAGAAGAATTTTTAGCCTCCCTCAAAGGTTAGAACGCGGTCATTGTTAATAAAAGTAGAATTTGCAAAATTATAAATATACCATGAACGGGGTTCCCCTTTTTCTTTCAACAATCAATTTATACCCGATAGCCCAACGCTATAACAAGCAAAGGAAAGATGACCCCGAAGTTCAGAGGGAAATACAAAAACTCCGTGAAATAGACCGCAAAGTTAAAGCCCATGAAATGGCACATGTATCCGTTGGGGGACCCTACGCGGGGATGCCCGTTTACAGCTACGTTAAAGGACCCGACGGAAAACTTTATGCGGTTGCGGGAGAAGTTCCCATAGATGTTTCCGAAGAAAGAGACCCCGAGGAAACAGTAAGAAAAATGGAAAGGGTTATCGCCGCCGCGTTGGCACCGGCGGACCCGTCTCCCCAAGATTTAAAGGTTGCCGCCGTAGCATCCGTGAAGCTGGCTAAAGCCCGCCACGAAATTATGCAAAAAAAATTGAAGGAAACTTACGGAGTTTTAGATTTTAAAACCTACACCGAAAGGATTTTTTAAAATCAGCCTCTAACCTCTTTTAGGTAGTTTTCCAAAATCTTTTCCCTGGAAAGGCATAGGCAAGGGTCTCTATAGGGAACCGCTTTGGGAGAAGTTAAAATCTTTTTTACCTCCTTTTCGGAAAGGGGGTAAACGTTATCGCTCGCGGGTGTTCCCTTTAGGGTCGCCGCCGTGCCGGGACTTTTCCTCCCTACCGGTTTGGTGTTAAAGATTTTAAATCCCAATTCCCACAAAGCCCTCCTTACTGGCAGAGCGGTAGAGTAGCTTACCCAAAAGGCGTCCTCTTTCATAATTCCCTTTAAAAGGGAAAGGAATTCCAAAGTCCACAATTCCGCATTTCTTTTTGGAGAAAAGGCGTCGTGGTATATCGCGTCAAAATTTAAATTCCTCAATTCCTTTACCCTTTCCCTCGCATCGCCCAAAAGAATGTTTACCGAGACATGCTCCACTTCAAAGGAAGTCTTTTTCCTCCTCAAAATGTTTTCTCCCAGTTTTTTGTAAAACTCCCCGTAGGGAGGGGGTAATTCCAGTTCACCTATAAGGGGGACTATCCGATATTCCAAACCAAAATAGTGAATTTTCAGGTTTGGATTAACCTCTTTCAGTTTTACCGCGGTAACCGTTAAGTTGTAACCCAACCCGAAACCCACCTCAAGGAGATATATTTCATCTTGCCTTTTGGCTTTCCAAAAGAGATTGGAGGGTAGGAGGAATTTTTTTAAACTTTCCTCTATCGCCCCCGCGCTTACGCTGTGATATGATTCTCCGAAATAGGGGTGGTAGAGGGTAAAGGAACCGTCCGCGGTTTTAATTTTTTTAAAATTTGCCATCCGAAATTAGATTTTCTAATATTTTTTCACACTCTTTGATAAGTTGCTTTCTCAAAATACGGTAGTTATCTTCATCTTCTATTCTTATACTTTCAAGTTTTACAAAAATTTCTGCACACAACTTGGGGTCTTTGCGAAGTTTTAGCTCCTTTAAAAGCTTGAAAAGTCTATCTATTTCCCCATAAAGTTGGGTTTTTAGCGCATAAATGTAAATCTTTCTAATGTTTTCGTAGAATCTTGCCAAATGCAAAACCAAATCCCAAGTATTTTTAGCGGTAAATGTATGTTCTATCGCTATATTTTTATCCTCCGCTAAATAGATTATTTTTTTATCCTCCGGCTCGTGGGATAGAAAAAACTCATTTTTATCCACTAAAAGGATGTTACTAACCCACTTATCCACTTCGGGAATGTAGAAATTCAAAATATATTTCCCCTTGTTTCCCAAAATTTTAACCTTAAAAGGTAATATCTCCTCCAATATTTTCAAATTCTTGCCGTCAAAGGAATTCTTTTCCTTTTTCCTTCTAAAGAAGCTAAAAATCAACCTTTAACCCCCTTGGGTTATTGGAGACTTTCGTCTATCCAATTGAGGTAGTCCCCGTTACCACCTATTACGGGTAAAGCTATAATTTCCGGCACCGTGTAGGGGTGGATTTTTTTAACCTCCTCGGTCAGTTTGGAAAGTTTTTCCAACGAGGTTTTTATTATCAGAAGACTTTCCTTGTCGTTTTCTATGTTACCCTTCCACCAGTAGAGGGATTTAACTTCTTTTACCACATTGACGCAGGCACCGAGCTTGTTTTCAACGATATAGTTGGCTATATCTTCTCCCTTATCTACGGGGGTTGTTATAAGAACCACGCAGTAACCTTTCATTTGAAAATTAATATTATCGCTTTTTTCTTGAAAAAATCTTGAAAATGAAACAATTGCTGACTTTTTCCACAAGTTTTTCACATTTAGAGGGATAAAATTCGCAGAAAAAGAAGGATAAGGAAATAATAATAGCCAAAGTTCCCCAAACAATTCCACTATAAAAGATAGCCCATCTTTGAAATTGTCCTACGATATCCATTTTCCCTTTACCTTGCGGTTTTTAAACAAAAATCATTCCCGCATAGGCTACGACGCTGGAGTAATCCCCCGTAGTTTGTCCACTGTTGGTGTAATCAATAAGTTTTCCCACCTTTGCCCCCATCGTTTTGGCAACCTCTATGCCGACAACTGCCGGAATTATTCCGCACATGGATATTTGATACCTAAAGACCCTTTCGTATAAACAGGCGGTATCCAATTTTTCCATGCACTCTATAGCTAAAGAGTCAAGTTCCTTAGCCCGCTCCGCGGGTATATAGTGAGACATATCGGAACTGATAACTATTAAGGTTTCATCCCTGTAAGGGGAAAGAACCTTTGAAAGTTGCTTTGCCACATAAAGGGCATCTTCGTAACGGAGAAGGCTTAGCACTATAGGGGTTATCTTGAACTCCTTTTGGGCAAAAACTTGGAGGAAAGGCAATTGAACTTCCAAAGAGTGTTCAAATTTGTGGGCATCTTCGTCTAAGGAAAATCC
Organism: Gammaproteobacteria bacterium; assembly: GCA_003972855.1. Classification (GTDB taxonomy): domain Bacteria; phylum Aquificota; class Aquificia; order Aquificales; family QOAS01; genus QOAS01. The sequence goes on from QOAS01000109.1 coordinate 5,201, forward strand.
GTAAAATTCGGTAAGACTCTCCCTTATTTCCCTATCAATCTCAACCTCCCCGAGGGGAGTTAGCCAAAAGTCTCCGCTGTAGACCGATACGGGCGCTCCCAAACCCGTATGGTTGGGTCCCAAAAGGACAACCCTCGGAGGTATTTCTATCCTTTTGTAAACCTCACAGGCGGTTTTTCCGCTATAGATGTAACCCGCGTGGGGAACTAAAATAGCCTTTGCCTTTATCTTATCCCCCACAAAAGGTTTTCCGCACACGAAATTTATAAGGGCTAATAGTTCTTCCTTTTCCGCGGGATAGAAAGTTCCCGCCACGGCGGGTTGTCTAACTTTTTTCATCACAGTTTTGTAATTTAAATAAGGAAAAACGGAAAAACTTTAATCTTCAAGTTCAAATTCTAAACTCTTTAGTTGTAAATCCTGTCCTCGGACTATTTCGGTATTTAAAGAACCGCAGTGGGGACATTTACGGGAAAATCTACCTTCCAGTTGGCTTTCTTTACCGCAATCTATACACTTTACCGCTACCTTTTCTATTTCCAAAATCAATTCCGCTTCTTCGCAAATGGTCTTTTCCTTAAAGGTGTCAAAGGCTATTTTTAAGAGGTCGGGTTCAACCCCCGATAGAACCCCTACTCCCACTACCACCTTGGTAACCTTTTGGGCGTTGTGTTTTCGGGCAAGGTCCTCTATCAGTGTCATCAATGAAGAAACTATGGAAAACTCGTGCATGGTAGGGATAGAATTTTCTTAAACCTATATGGAAGTAAAGGTGCTTTACTTTGCAGTGCTTAGAGATATAACGGGGAAAGACCGAGAAACTATTAAATTTACGGGAAAAACCACCCAAGAGCTTAGGATTTTGCTTAAGAACAAATACCCCAAAGGGGCTAAATATTTTGACATAAGTAGATTTGCGGTTAATGGGGAATATTACGAGGGGAAACTAAAAGAGGGAGATGTGGTGGCGATAATCCCACCCGTGAGCGGGGGCTAAAGAAGGGGCAAATTAACCCTATTGGTGTATTTCGGTAGAAATTGTTTTCTCCTTTCCTCCAAGAGGTCTATAGCCTTTTTCAAGTCCTCCTTTGTCGGTTTCAAACTCTTTGGGAAATCGCCTATAAACAGCTTTATAGGTGTCCCCTCGGGGTTGTAGCCTATCCATATACCGTAATAGTTGGAGGAAACTATCTTTTCGCCACTCCTTTTGTTTTCCAAGACCAACTCCGATTCCGTAATAAGGTAGATTGTAAGGTTTTCAACCCCTTCGGGGTTTTCAAGGATAAACCCTTCTCCCGTTTTTAGGAAGGTTTCGTAAGCTTTAGCCACCTCTCGGGCAAAGGGGGTTACATAGTTTTTGTATTCCTCAATGTCTTCGGTAAATTTCTTAAAACCGTTTTGGGCATCCTCTTTGGGAATGGTAAACACCGGGGGACTCCAATTTACCTGCACCATCTCAAGAATGGGTTCCGCGGGATTTCTTTCGGAAAAAACTACCTCAATCCAAACGCCGGGAATTAAGGTGTTAAAGGCTACGGTCTTTGTATGGAGAACCTTTTCATACATAAACCAATCGCCCTTTCCCAAAACATCTTGCAAAAAATACCTATCCTCCAAGGTTGTAGGAAGTTTATTGGAATATATGGTGTAAGGCTCTCCCTTTTCCAAGAGGTCTACCAAAGCACTCCTTATTTCCCCCAAAAGGGGGTCGGCATTCATAAGACCCATCAAAGTTAGAGAATAATCCCTAACCTTTTCCGTTTCCAATGGAGGCTACTATATTAGTTTTGACATGTGCTTGGCTATTCCCTCCCGCGTGGTAGAAATAGACGAGGTTTCCAAAACCGCGGTGGTTGAAACTTTCGGGGTAAAACGCAAGGTGTCCACTATGCTTTTAAACGAACCTTTGCAGGTAGGAGATTACGTTTTAATCCACGTCGGGTTTGCCATGGAAAAGATAGACCCCGAGGAGGCAAAGAAAACCTTAGAACTGTTTAAGGAGCTGTTTCCCGAGGAATTTGAGGACACCTCGGGAACGGTATCAAATGGTAACAAAAGATAACATCGTTCCCTCGGTATCCTTCGCTACCCTCTTAAAGAGGGTAGGAATTACTACCCCCTATTCCCGCATTAAGCAGGAACTCGGGGGATACCTTTTGCCCTCCACCCCAATTTATGGGGCTTCTCAGGGCAACATTACTAAGCTTACCCCGCGGGGCTTGGGTCTCTTCAAGACCCTTTCTTAGGCTAATTATACACATCCCGATATAATTTGCAACTAAATTTTAAAACTGTTACGGGGAGGAGCAAACCCAATGATTTTCGGCGACGAAAATTCCCCTATAGCGGTTCTCGGCGTGGGAAACATACTGCTTTCCGACGAAGGTTTTGGAGTTAGGGTTGTTCAACATCTCGTAAAGTGGTATGACTTTACTCCCCAAATAAGGGTTATTGACGGGGGAACCCTCGGGTGGGATTTGCTTAACTTTCTCCAAGGTGTGGAAAAACTTATTCTCGTGGACGCAATAGACGGGAAGGCTGTTCCGGGAACTTTTTTCGTTCTTAGGGATGACGAGGTAAAAGCCTACTTTAAGAGGAAGGTCAGCGGACACGAGGCGGGTATTCAGGAAGTTTTAGCTTGGTTTGAAATAAAGGGAAAACCTATAAAAAATATCACCGTTGTAGGCGTTCAACCCCTATCTTTGGAAACGGGATTGGAACTAACTCCCTTAATTCAAAGTTTGGTTCCCAAAACGGTTGAAGAGGTTATAAGGGAACTAAAAAAGTGGGGAATAGAGGTTAAAAAAAGGGAAAAAGCCCGCGATTTGGGGACTTGGGAATTAATTTAATCTTCCTTTTCCGCGAGACACCTTCTTTCTTCCAACACCAATTGCAAAATTTTTTCCGCCAACCCCGAACGGAGGGAATAGCAAACGAAGTTTTTCTCCCGTTGGCAATCCACTATACCCGCACTTCTCAAGATAAAGAGATGTTGAGATACATTGGGTTGGGATACATCCAAAAGGTCTACGAGATTACTCACGCAAACCTTTTTATCCTTTGCGGTGTAGAGAATCAACAGTATTTTCAACCTCAAGGGATGGGCAAAAGCTTTAAAAAATGAGGACAAAATCTCAAAATCCTCTTCGGAAAAGCTTTTTTCAACCACTTCCACCAAGGTTTTTAAGTTTTCCCTACCCTCCATTTTTCACCCCTGCAAAGTTTCTTTTTTTCTCCTCAACTTTTTGGGTTAGCCAGTTAATCCACCTATCAAGCCCCTCTCCGCTTTTTACGGAAAGAAGGATAACCTCCGCATCGGGGTTTATATCCCTGAATTCTTTAATACATCTGTCCACATCAAAGTCAAAGTAGGGAAGTAAATCCGCCTTTGTTATCAAAAATAGGTCTGCCTTTTCAAACATAACGGGATACTTGGCAGGTTTGTCGTCTCCTTCGGGAACCGATAGGAGGACTACATTTAAGTGGGTTCCCACATCAAAGGAGGCGGGACATACGAGGTTTCCAACATTTTCTACGAAAACGATGTCCAATTTGTCCAAAGGTAGGTGGTGGAGTCCCTTGTGAACCATAAAGGCGTCCAAGTGACAAGTTTGTCCCGTCGTTATTTGGTAAGCGTAAGCCCCTTTTTTCCTAACCCTTTCCGCGTCCCTTTCGGTTTCCAAATCCCCTTCTATAACCCCTATGCGGTATTTGTCTTTAAGTAACTCTATGGTTTTCTCCAATAGGGAAGTTTTACCCGCCCCGGGGGAAGACATAAGGTTTATTGCAAGTATCCCATATTTGTCAAAATGCTCCCTATTATGGTAAGCCTGATGGTCGTTTTTTTCTAAGATTTTTCTAAAAACCTGAACTTCCTTTTTATTTTCGCTTTCGTGATGCTCATGTTTGTCGGGCAATCCGCATCCGCATTCGTTACACATATTGCAAGATTATAGATAGTCCATGGAAATATTAGCAAATGTTGAAATGCTAATAAATCTTTGTTTGGAAAGATTTTAATAATTTCCTATGAAGGTTGGTTTTGTTTACGACGAAAGGTTTTTGCTCCACCACAGGGAAAACCACCCCGAAAGTAAATACCGACTTTTGGCAATAGAAGAAGGAATGTCGGAAAAAGGACTGTTTTCAAAGGTTGAACTTATAAAACCTTTTCCCGCGGATGCAAAGCTTATATCCTTAAACCACGACCCCCAATATGTGGAAGAGGTAATCTACTCCTCCCGTGCGGGTGAGGGATGGTTTGACCCCGATACCTATTACAACGAGTATACCTTTGAAATAGCCTCTTTGGCGGTTGGAGGGGTAATATCCGCCATAGAGCTTTTGCTTGAAGGAAGTATTGAAGGAGCTTTTTGCGCCCTGCGTCCGCCGGGACATCACGCGGAATACGCCAAAGCTATGGGCTTTTGCATTTTTAACAATGTAGCCATAGGGGCTAAATATCTATTGGAAAAAGGATTTGAAAGGGTCTTTATCGTGGACTTTGACGCCCACCACGGAAATGGAACGCAACACGCCTTTTATACGGAGAGAAGGGTCTTTTACTTTTCAACCCACCAATACCCCTTCTATCCCGGAACCGGCTCCGCGGAGGAAAGGGGAGCGGGCGAAGGTTTGGGAACAACTTTAAATGTGCCTATGCCTTTTGGAGCTGGCGACGAACTTTACAGGCAAGCCTATGGGGAAACCTTGGTATCCGCGGTAAAAGGTTATAAA
>QOAS01000148.1 GCA_003972855.1 Gammaproteobacteria bacterium
CGAAGTGGAGAGGAAAGAAACCTACATCGGGGTAGGCTTTAAGCCACCCCGTAGGGGGGACAGGCACGCCCCACCACCCGTTTTGGGTGGTGATAGCTCGCTCCTATAAAGGGGCGAGAAACCCCCTGCTTTAGCGGGGGGAGTGTCATCCTCAAATAGTGAGCCTTTTGAGGCAACCTTTACCAAAAGTTTGTCTATAATTTAAACACCAAGGCGGGTAGGTTCTTTAGAAACACAAGGGGAATAGGCAATTCCCTATTCCCCGCCCCGCAAGGGTTAAAAAGAAAAAAGCGATAACAAAGTTTAGAAACCTTGTGGGTTAGACAAACAGACAAAAATAACCCCTTGTGAGGGGACAGGCTACAAAGACGCCTGTGGTGGTAGCTACTCCCTTTTGGAGTGGCTACTACCCAAAGTCAAGCCCCGCATCCCAAATGCGGGGTGGTTGACGCGGAGAACCTATAATGGTCTTTGAAACCCAATGCCCAAAAAGGTGGTTTTCTCCTTGGGAGACCCCTCAGCGGAGAAGATTTTAAACGCCCTTTTACCCCTTTTGGAGAATAAAGATTGGGAGTTTTACGGCATTACGGGTAACCTATTAAAGGAAAAAGTAACCCCTTTGGGGAAAATAGAGGACATTTCCGCCACGGGTGTTTTTGAAGTTTTGCCCAAACTCCCGAGGATTTTTAAAGTGAGGAGAAATATCCTTAGATTTTTAGAAAGGGAGAAACCTCAAATTTTGGTGGCTATAGATTCACCCGGTTTTAACCTTCACCTTATAAGGGAAGCTAAGAAGCTCGGCGTAAAAAGGGTTATCTACTTTATCTTGCCCCAAGTGTGGGCGTGGAAAGAGGATAGAAAATACCACCTAGCCAAGTATGCGGACATTTTAATATCAATCCTCCCCTTTGAGAGGGAATACTTTAAAGAGTTTCCCCGTGTGGAGTTTCACTTTGTGGGACACCCTTCGGTGGAATTTTTGGAAAACTTAGGCGGTTTGAAGGATAAACCCAACGGCGGGGATTACTTTGTAATTTTCCCCGGCAGTAGGAGAAATGAGATAAAAAAACACACAAAGGTTTTAACTCAAGCGGTTGCCATTGCGGTTAAGGAATTCGGATACAAACCGGTGCTTCTAACCTTTAAAAACTTTAAAGGTTTGCTAAAACCTTTAAGGGAATTCGCCAAAGTGGTTTACCTTGACGAAAATCCCCAAAAAGGGTTGCTTTTAATAAAACACGCCAAGTTTGGGTGGATAAAATCGGGAACAACCGCATTGGAAACCGCCCTTTTGGAAACCCCCCACCTGATTTTTTACAAAACCAATCCCCTTACTTACTATTTGGCAAAGAGATTGGTTAAAGTTTCTCACCTCCACTTGGCAAACATCGTTTTGGAAGAGACGGTAGTTCCCGAACTTTTGCAAAGGGAATTTACTCCCAAAAACCTCATAAAGACCACCTACCACCTTTTGGAAAACAGCGATTACCAACGGGACCAATTTAGGGTTTTGAAAAAACTACTTAACCCCGAAGGAGGAAGCATTTTAAAAAGAACGGCGGAAATTATCAGGAGAGAAATGGAAAAGTTTTAAACCTCAAAGGGGTCTTTCGGATTTTTAACGAGCTTCGGAAGGCAATTTTGGGGACACACATTGGGGGTTTGGGACATCTTCAGTTGTTCGTAGGTTAAAACCCCCAAAAGTCCCGTAACGGGTAAAACGGGAAGAAAAGCTTGCCAAGGGAGTTCAATAACAAGCCTTTTCAACCCTAAGAGTTTTAGGGTTTCTTTAAAGAGTTCCCCCGCGGTGTAAACCTTTGGTCCTCCCACTTCACAAATGCGGTTTTTAAGTTCTTCCTTTACCGCGGAAAGGAATACCGCCTGTGCCAAATCCTCTATATGGAGAGGTTGAAAACTTCCTTTGGGAACCGCCAAGAGGGGTAAGAACTTTCCAAAGACCTTAAGCTGTTTTAGTAAAAGTTGCCCTTTTCCCATAACGATGGATGGTCGGAAAATAGTGTAGGGAATTCCCGAAGAGGTTACGAGTCTTTCTCCCTCCTCCTTCGTTTGGAAATATCGGGAAATTTTGTTTCTCCCCACCCCGCAAGCGGATATGTGGATAAACCTCCTCGGGGAAACCTTTTGAGAAGCCTTTAGAAGTTTTTCTAAAAAATCAACATGGGCTTGCCTATAGGTGTTTCCCTTTCCCTCGTAAAGGATACCTACGGTGTTAATGATAATGTCGGGTCTTATCTCCGTTAAAAGTTTTTCCAAATAATCCCAACCCTCGGTTAGGTCTATAAAAAGCACCCCCTTGAGGAGGGGGTTATTTTGAACTTTTTGGGGATTTCGGGTTAAAACCCAAACCTCCGAACGGTTATCCAAAAATTTTCTAACAATGTGGGAGCCTATAAATCCACTTCCCCCCGCAACCAGGACTTTCATAAGTTAAAAAATTTCCAACTCGGGGTTGAAAGGCAATGTTCCGTATTTTGCCCCCAAAACGGTGACTTTACCGTTTTCTACGACAATCCTTCCTTCCGCAAACCATTGGATTACTTGAGGATAAATGCGGTGTTCGTGTTTTAAAATTCTCTGTGCCAAAGTTTCTTCGGTATCGTTGGGTAAAACGGGAACCACCGCTTGGGCTATAACGGGTCCCGCATCCAATTCGGGTGTGACGATGTGAACGGTGCAACCGGTTAGGGTAACTCCATAGCGGTATGCCTGCCCTTGGGCGTCCAAACCTTTGAAAGAGGGTAAAATTGACGGGTGAATATTGATAATCCTATTTTTGAAAGCTTCTATAAAATTGGTGGGAACAACCCTCATAAATCCCGCTAAAACTACCAACTTAGCCCCGCTATCTTTCACCGCGGAAATGAGCGCTTCTCCCCATTCTTGCTCGTTTTCAAAACGCTTGGAAGGTATAACCCTATAGGGTATTCCGTGTTTTTTGCACCTTTCCAGTGCGTAAGCCTTAGAACGGTTGCTAACTACCAGTTTTATTTCCGCGGAAAGTTTACCTTCCTCTATGGCGTCTATTATGGACTGAAGGTTTGTTCCCCTTCCCGAAACAAAAACCGCTATGGGTAATTTTTTACCTTCCATTTAAAGGATTTAAAGGATAATCGGAGAGAAAAATTTGGAAGTAAAAAGGAAGAAAGAAATATATGAGGTTATACGATTTCTACTTCAGCGCCAACCTCTTCAAGTTTGGCTTTAATTTGTTCCGCTTCTTCTTTGGATACACCCTCTTTTACTTTAGAGGGTGCACCATCAACGAGAGCCTTAGCCTCTTTGAGACCGAGACCGGTAATTTCTCTTATCACTTTAATAACTTTGATTTTTTGAGAACCGGGGTTTTTGAGAACTACATCAAATTCGGTTTTTTCTTCCTGTTGAGCTTCCCCGGCTCCGGCAGCTCCGGGAACAGCCGCTACCGCGGCAACCGCTTGGGCGGAAACGCCCCATTTCTCTTCCATCATTTTGGTCAGCTCAACAATCTCAAGCAGAGAAAGTTGCTCCAGCTCTTCAATAATCTTTTCCAGTTTTTCGTTAGCCATTTTTAAACCTCCCTTTTAGTTTTTTTAAGTTTAGAAGGGGTGAGCCTTAAGACTCACCTCCTTCCTTTTTCTTTTCCTCGTAAGCTTTAAGCGTAAGCAAGAGATTTTGAGGTACAGCCCTGAGTAGGCTGTACAATTTTTGAACGGGACCTCTGATAGCCCCGATGAGCATAGCCAATGCCTGCTCCCTGGAAGGGAGTTTGGATATGGCTTCAACCTCTTGGGGAGACAGGAATTGGTTTTGCTCTACGAGGTAGCCACCTTTTATTTTAGTCGTTTCGTATTTTTTGATTATTTCATCAACTACGAATTTGGTAAGCTCTACCATATCCCCGTAGGAGAATATTGCCGCGGTGGGACCCGTAAAGACTTCGTCTTCGTGGTCCGCTACGGGAGTGTCCATAAACGCCCTAAAGAAAAGAGTGTTTCTGCCGACTACCATTTCACCGCCTTTTTCCCTGATACCCATTCTCAGTTGGGACATAGGCCACGCGTCTATTCCGCTGAAGTCTATGAAAATTACCAAGTTTGCCTTTTTAATTCTTTCCCGGTATCCCTTTACCAATTCTTTTTTCCTAGCCAAGCTGGGTCTGTTTACGTCAACAACATAACCGGTCATCGGTTTTTCCTCCCCTCACTCTTTACGCCGCTTCCTGCTGAAGCTCCAGTAGGGTTCTATTCACATCTAATTTTACAGAAGGTCCCATAGTTAGGGAGACCGCAATGTTTCTAACATATTGTCCTTTTGCTCCCGGAGGTCTGGCGGCTACAACCGCGTTTATGGCGGCTTTAAGGTTTTCTATCAGTTTATCCCTGTCAAAGGAGATTTTTCCAACGGGCATGTGGAGGTTTCCGGTTTTGTCCACCCTAAATTCAACCCTACCTTTTTTTGCCTCTTCAACCGCTTTCTTAATATCGGTGGTTACAGTTCCGGTTTTGGGGTTGGGCATTAGCCCTCTGGGACCCAAAATCCTACCGAGCCTTGCAACCTTAGGCATCATATCGGGGGTTGCTATAACGGTGTGAAACTGCTCAACATCAACCCTACCTTTGAGAATTTCGTTTACAAGCTCTTCGCCACCTACGAGGTCCGCTCCCGCCTCTTCCGCCTCTTTGAGTTTCTCACCACTGGCTATAACCATTACTTTGATAGGTTTTCCAAGTCCGTGGGGTAAAACAACCGAACCTCTAACCTGCTGGTCGGGATATTTGGGGTCTACCCCCAATCTCATAGCGAGGTCTACGGTTTCATCAAAGTTTCTGGGAACCTCTTCCGCCATCTTTTTGAGAATATCAACAGCCTCTTCAATGGTGTATCTTTTGTTTTTATCTACAAATTTTGCCCTCTCTATATATTTCTTTCCCCTTTTTGCCATCGGTTTAACCCTCCCAACCTTCTATTTCAATACCCATGCTCCTTGCGGTTCCCGCAACCGTTCTCATAGCCGCTTTGAGGTCATTGGTGTTCATATCTTTCATTTTGATTTTTGCTATTTCTTCAAGCTGTTTTACGGTAATTTTTCCAACCTTTACCCTATTGGGTTCGGAAGAACCTTTTTCAATCCCCGCCGCTTTCTTCAGCAGATAGGAGGTCGGAGGTGTTTTGAGAATAAATGTGAAACTCCTATCGCTGTATATGGTAATTACAACCGGTAGGATGGTTCCCGGCTCGTAATCTTTAGATGCGGCGTTGAAGGCTTTAACAAATTCCATAATGTTAACGCCGTGCTGACCGAGCGCGGGACCAACCGGTGGTGCGGGAGACGCCTGTTGAGCCGGTATCATCAGCTCAACGGTGGCTACCACCTTTTTAGCCATTTTCTTAGCCTCCTTAAAGTTTTTCTACCTGGGTGTAATCCAGCTCTACCGGGGTAGGTCTGCCGAAGATACTAACCATAACAACAACTTTTTCCCTTTCGGGAATAACTTCCTCAACCGTCCCGGTAAAGCCCATAAAAGGCCCTTCTATTATACGCACTTGCTCACCCTTTTGGAAGGGAACCTTTTTAACTTTAACCCCTTTCCTAACCTTTTCTAAAATGGCTTCAACCTGTTCCTCGGGGATAGATACCGCCTTTCCCCCAACGATAACGGGTTTGTATACATGGGGGGTCCTTTCTATGATGCGCAGAAGTTTATCGTTCATTACCCCCTTGAGGAATATGTATCCGGGAAAAACTCGGTTATCCAATATTATTTTTGCTTCGGTTTTATTCTTCTTACATTGGATTTTTTGTCCCGCTTTAAAAATAGGAGGAACCTCTTGACAGGTATCCCCCTCTACACTTTCCTTTACATATACCCTTCCGTCGGGAGTTATTACAAAGGTTGTAATACCGTATTTTCCCAAAACGTCTATTTCCCTATCCGTATCCTTTCCGGGAACCCTAAGGGGCAATCTATACTTTTCCTTTCCTTGGGATTTGATAACTACCTTTTCCTCCGCGGGGACTACTATTTCATCAACCAAATTTTCCAATCCCCCTTGGCGGATTAGTTGCCAAAGGTTTTCTTTGGCTATGAATTCCTTTCCGCCTTCAACCTGCAGGGCATACCATTCCCTACGCTGTTTTTCCTCATGAGCCATAATTTTGCCCCTTAGAGTTTATTGAAAACCAAAAGGATTATTTTAACAAATAACAGGTCTAAAATCCACAAATATAGGGTGAAAAATATTACGAATATTATAACCGCCACCGAAGCCCTTATAACCAACTCCTTAGACGGCCAAACGACCTTTTTTAATTCCTCCCTTACCCCCTCCAAAAAAGGGAAAAGTTTGGTTACCATCAAACTAAACCAGTTTAACCGGTTAGAATTAAATTGGAATGTTGGCTACCGCGGTGCTAACCTTACTTGTTATAGTCTCCGTTATTTTAATTATTGCGGTTCTTATGCAAAGAGGTTCCTCGGAATTCGCATTGGCTTTCGGCTCCAACCCTATGCAATCGCTCTTTGGAGGAACCGAAGCGGATACCATTCTCACGAAGATAACCTTTTTCCTCGGAGGGCTTTTTTTGGCACTATCCTTCCTTTTGGCGGTTATTTCCAAAAGCGAACAAAACAGTTTCCTTAAGGAATTAAAAACCCAAAAGGTTGAAAGCCAAAATAAAACTTTATGAGAGAAATCTACTATGTATTTGCTTCCATTGTCCTCTCGTTACTTTTAGCCCTACAAGGTTACACGGTCATAAACCTTTTTAAGGAGAAAGAAAAGGAACAACCCCCTTCGGTTTGCAAAACTTCCCCCACCTATAAGGTGACAATAAAGGGTGACGAAAAACTTGCGGAGGAACTTCTCAAAAAGGGTTTTCTCCTTTCCTATAAAAATGGGAACATAGAGATAACTTTCAAAAATCCCCAAAAACTTCTGAAGGTTTTAAGCATTTATTCGGAATACAAAGCGAATAAAAAAAGATTTTTGGAAATTTCCTTTGCGGTGAAAACCCTTATAGAGGAGGACATAAAACTCGTAAGAAAGGAACTCTCCCGTCTTTTAGCGGAATACAACGAACTTAAGGGACTCCTTTTATCGCGCGGTATAAAGGTAAATCTTTCCCCTTTCTACGAAGATATAGCCCAACTCCAAAGGGAAGTTTATAAAAGCTATACCTCCTATTGGGACAAAAAGATAGACCAACTCCTAAACGGGTTTAAAAACTTAACCGATGAACCTTTTGTGGATACAAAAAAAATTCTCCAAAAGGGGGCTACCTTTTACGGAAACGACCTCAAGTATAGGGTTTTTAGACTATATGTGACTATCAAAGTTTACGAAAGCAGGCTAACCGCCGATTTGGTCAAATATAGGGAATATGGACTGGAAGGTGGAGATTAAAAAGTTCTACCCCTTTATGTTAAAGATGAAAAACGCAATCCTTTTGGGGTATGCGGATGTGGTTATAGATAACCTAATTGAGGTTAGGGGTATAAAACTCCTTAAAAAGGATAACGGTGGCGTTTTTATACTCCCCCCTTCCGTTCAAACCAAAGAGGGAACCTTTAGCGAAGTTGTCAAATTTGTAAACCTGAAATTGAGGGAAAAGGTGAGGAAAACCCTAAGCGAGTATTACAAAGAGAATTACGGAAACCTTTAAGAGTTTTCCCTTTTAGCCCTCTCCAGTTGGCGAAGAATTTTTTTATACTTATCAAGGGCAAGCCTTTTCTTCAAGCCTTTCAGGCGTTCCAAAAATACCTTACCGCTGAGGTGGTCTATCTCGTGTTGCAAAACCACTGCGGGAAATCCTTCAAATTCAAAAATTTCCTCTTGTCCTTTAGGGGTTAAAGCCTTTACCTTTACCCAATACGCCCTCTCTACTTCCGCGGATATACCGGGAACGCTCAAACACGCCTCTTTATAAGTCTGTTTTCCCTCGCTGGCTATTATTTGGGGATTTATTAAAGTTAGTCTTACCGGCTGAACGCCCTCTTTTACGGTGGTATCAACTATTACTATGGAGTAGTCTATACCTATTTGGTTGCACGCCAAACCTACCCCTTCCTTCTCATACATCGTATCCCACATATCGCCGATTATTTGTAGGATTTCGTCGTTTATATCCTCCACATTGCGGGTTGGTTTCTTTAAAACCTCCGCGGGGTAAATAACGATGTCCCTAACAGCCATAGCGGGTATTAATTATCCCATTAACCGAAATAGTAAGGGTCATAAGTTCTAACGCTGTCCAAAACCGCCAAAAATTCCCTCGTTTGAGCCACATCGTGAACCCTAACGATGTTGGCACCGCCTACAACCGCGGGAGCCAAAGCCCCCAAAGAGCCGAAGAGTCTTTCTTTAGGTTCGCTCTTTTTGTTTAACAGGGTTTCGTATATAAGTCCTATAAAAGATTTCCGAGAAACCCCTATCATTAGCGGTTGTCCTATAACCCTAAACTCGTCAAACCTCTTGAGTATCTCAATGTTGTGTTCGGGCAACTTTCCGAAACCTATACCGGGGTCGCAAATAATTTTAGACCTATCGTCGTAACCCTTTTCCATCAGTAGGTTTATCTGTTTCCTCCAAAAGGAGACAATTTCCCCAACCACATCGGTGTAGGAAATCTCCATATTCCTCCAAGTTTGGGGTGTTCCCTTTATGTGGTTTACCACCACGGGTGCGCGGTGTTTTACCACCACATCTACTATGCGGGGGTCAAAAGTTAGCCCGCTTATGTCGTTTATAATGTCCGCACCCTCTTGGAGAACCGCATTGGCAACCTCACTTTTGTAGGTATCAACGGAAATCCAAACTTTGTCAAATTTTTGTCTTTCAAGCTCCTTTTTGAGTTCCTTAACGACGGGAAGAACCCTTTTAAGTTCCTCTTCCGCGGAAATAGGTTTTGCTCCCGGACGGGTGCTTTCCCCTCCTATGTCTATAATATCCGCACCCTCTTGGGCAAGTTTTAAAGCTTTTTCCACCGCGGATTTGGTTGAAAAGCTCTCTCCCCCGTCGGAAAAGCTGTCGGGGGTTACATTCACTACACCCATAATGTGGGTTTTTAGTCCCAAAGGCAAAACTTTCCCGTTATGGGTTATTCTAAAAGTCCTTTTTTTGTAAAGCTGAACGGTTTTTATAAGTTCTACCGCCAACCCCTTTAATTGGGGATAATTCTTTAACTCCTTTGCAAGGGTTTTAAAGTCGTATTCGCTACCTATAAGTAGTAGGGTTATATAATCGGGTGCAAACTCCAATAGGGTTTGATAGGCTACTTTGACGCAACTCTTTTCGCAAGCTTTTACCAGTTCCTTTAAATTTTTCTTGGGAAAATTTTCCACCAAAATGTTAAATGCATTTATTTTTTCCGCTAAAAATGGAACCAATTTTTCGTGAACCGACAAAGCCCTTAAAAGGTATCGGTAAGCCTCCTCGTAACTATCAAAGTTTCTAATCCTTAGTTCCATCGGAGATTTAACAGATTTTAAGGGAAGAAAAAGGAGAAAGGTTTTAGGAAATTTCTATGGCTTGACCGCCCGCCTTTTCTATTTTTTCTTTAGCGCTTTTGGAGAATTTGTGGGCTTTAACGATTAGAGGTTTTGTGAGTTCTCCATCACCCAAAATTTTTACGGGTTTATTCTTTCTAACCAAGCCTTTGGCTACCAAGACTTCGGGGGTTATTTCCGCATTAGCCTCAAATAGTTTGTCCAATTTTCCGACATTTACCACGGAGTATTCAACCCTGTTTACGGGACGGAAACCCCTCTTGGGAATTCTCATATGTAGGGGTGTTTGACCACCTTCAAAGTACCAAGGTAGAGTTCTGTCACCGGAACGGGATTTTTGTCCCTTGTGACCTTTTCCGGCGGTTTTTCCTTTACCGCTACCTATACCCCTACCTACCCTTTTCCTTTCTT
>QOAS01000150.1 GCA_003972855.1 Gammaproteobacteria bacterium
AGACCAAGTGGAAAGGGTTTTGGTAAAGGATAAAGAAAAAGTTAAAGCGGAAAGAAGGGAAGCCAAAAAGGAAAAAATGCAACTCAAAACCGCTCCCGACATAGTTCCCGAAGTTAGAGAAAGACCCAAAGTGGAAGAGGAAGAACTAATTGTGGACAAACCTATGGACGTGGAAGATGCCATTTTGGAATTGGAGGAAAAGGGTTTGCACTTCTTACCTTTTGTAGACCTTTCAACGGGTGAACTTAGGATTTTGTATAAAAAGAAAGCGGGAAACTACGGGGTAATAAGAACCGGTTGCAAGGCGGGTTAGAGGGTCTTTACCACAACCCCTAAACAGGCGGTTTTTATAAAGTCTATTTTTTCCTTGTATTTTTCTATTACTTCCTCATTTTCCGTTCCCGGCTGAAGCCACACATACTTAGCCCCTATGTTTATGGCTTCAACGACGATTTCCTCTATCGCATCGGGTCTTCTAAACACGTCCACTATGTCCACCTCTTCGGGAATGTCCCTAAGGGAGGGTAAAACCTCTATACCCAAAATCTCCCTTCCCGCGTAAACGGGGTTTACAAAGTAAACCTTGTGAAGTCCCCTTTCCAAAACCCATTGGGAAACATAGTAAGAAGCCCTTTCCGGTTTGGGAGAAATCCCTACCACCGCTACGGTTTGGGAATTTTTTAAAATCTCCCGTATGGTCTTCAAATCCTCTATTACCGCCATAGGAGGAAAATGTTAAAAAAGCACCCGCCGATGGAAAAATCCTAACAATTTTGTAAACCTTAAACCACATTTTTGAAAATCAAACTTTTTTGGGAAAACACTAATCTAAAAAGGAGATGCTAAGAAAGAGGGTTAGGCTTAAAACCGAAGAACTGCGTTTGGTCAATGAAATACTCAAAGCCCTTACGAGGTATGAAAACCTTAACCGAACTTTTGACAAGATTTTGCAAATCTTTTACTCCTTTTGGAGTATAGACGCGGGTTTTATAGCCTTAAAGGATGCGGAAAACGGAAAGCTCAAAGTTCACACCGCTTTTGGCTTTCTACCCAGCGAATTGGAAAGGGCGATATACTCCAAGGGAGAGGGCATTACGGGACTGACCTATCAGCTCGGAATACCCCTGTATGCAACGGAAGATGAGCTGATAAACAAAACGGGTCTTTTAGAGAGACTAAAAACCAAAAGGTTGGTATTCTTCACCACTCCGATAAAGGTGGGAGACAAAGTTATAGGCGTTTTGGGGTTGTTCGTAGACGAAAACGAAGTCCCCAAAGAGGTGGAAAAGGTTTTAGAAACCCTTTCGGTAATAGGTTCAATTTTGGGAACCTTTATGGAACTAAAGGCAAAAAACGAGCTACCCATAAACCTTACGGAGGAATTTTTGAAAAAACTCTCGTTGGGGGGACAATTGGAGGGAGAATACCTCTTTGCGTTTCCGAGTGAAGCCTTTCAAAACCTCCTCAAGTTAATTGACAGGGTGAAAAATCTCCCCCTTCCCCTTTTACTCTTCGGGGAAACGGGGATTGGAAAAACCGTTTTGGCTAAATTTGTCCACCTCCTATCCGATAGGAGGAAAAAACCTTTCATAGTTTTTGACCCGAGAAATTTTCCCAAAGGGGAGGTTGGAAAAAAACTACTTTCCTCTTGGGAGACCGCCAAAGGCGGAACTTTGGTGGTGAAAAGTTTCCACCTTCTCCCAATAGAGGTTCAAAGGAAATTTACCGAACTCTTGAAGGGAGAGACGAGGATAATAGCGACCACCTCCTTAGACCCTCTAACGCTATACCGGGAAGGAAAAATTATTCCCGAGCTTTACAAAACCCTTGCGGTTCTCCAAATTAAAGTTCCCTCCCTAAGGGAAAGGAGGGAAGACATAATCCCCTTGGTGAATTTTGTATTCAACAAATACCGAAATGAGTGGAATTTGAATACAAAACTTTTCCCCGAAGTGGCAAAGGTTTTTGAGGAAAATCCTCCCGAAGATAACATAACGGGTATTGAAAGGATAGTGCAAAGACTTTTAATAGTTTTCGGTAACAAGGGGGCTATTACTCTAAAAGACTTGGAGCTGGTAGCCCCCGAACTTTTTAGAAAAAAAGAGCAAAGCACGGGACTAACCCCTTCGGGAGATAAAAAATTTACCGAACAATTGGAGGAAGAGGAAAAGAGAAGGATAATAGAAGCCCTCCACCAAGCAAACTACGTAAAATCCCGAGCCGCCAAGTTGTTAGGTTATACCCTACGCCAATTGGATTACCGACTGAAAAAGTATGGCATAGAAATAAGAAAACAGAAATAGGGTTTTCCTTTTAACCTTATATTCCTTTAGAGATGTTTGAGCTCCTTACGGGAAGAATAAAAAAAGCGGTAGATAAACTTACGGGGGCAAAAAGACTTTCGGAAAAGCAGGTAAATAAAGCCCTTCGGGAAATCCGTCTGGCACTGCTTGAGGCGGATGTAGACCCCGCGGTTGTTAAAAGTTTTATAAAACGCTTGAGAGAGAAAACCCTTAATGCGGAAGTTATAAAGGGTCTAAACCCCGGGGAAACGGTTTTAAAAATCGTCTATGAGGAACTTACGGAGATATTGGGAAAAAATCCCCCCGAACTTAAAAAGGGGGTTGTTCTCTTTGTAGGACTTCAGGGAACGGGAAAAACGACAACCATCGGTAAACTCGCCAATTGGCTCAAAAAGAAGGGACATAGCGTAGCGGTTAGCTCCACCGACGTGAGAAGACCGGCGGCTATGCTCCAACTTAAGAAGTTAGCCCAAAGGGTAGGTGCCGAGTATTACGACTTTGAAGGTTATAGCGACCCCATCCAAATAGCGAGGGAAGCGGTTAAAAAAGCTAACGAAGAAGGGGTTGAATATCTGCTTTTGGACACCGCGGGAAGACTCCACATAGACGACGAACTTATGGAGGAACTCCAAAAGATTAAACAGGAGGTTAACCCTTCAGAGGTTATCTATGTTGCGGACGCAATGCAGGGACAGGAAGCTTTACCCATCCTAAAGAAGTTTCACGAAAGATTGGGACTCACCGGGGTTGTTTTGACGAAAATGGACGGAGACGCAAGGGGGGGACTAGCCCTTTCGGTAAAGGAAGCGGTAGGGGTGCCGATAAAGTTTGTCGGCGTAGGTGAAAAACTGGAAGATTTGGAGCCTTTTTATCCCGACCGTATGGCTCAAAGAATTTTGGGGCTGGGAGACCTCCAAAGCCTAATAGAAAAAGCCCAAAGTGCGATACCCGAAGATGAAGCTAAGGAATTGGCGACAAAGGTTTTACAGGGAGAGTTTACCTTAGAAGACCTAAAGAAGCAATTGGAGTTTATGTTAAAAATGGGTCCCCTTGACAAACTCCTCAAGATGATACCGGGCTTGTCTCCTTACGCGGACAAAATAAAAATTGATGAAAAGCTTATCAAACGCAAAATAGCAATTATAAACTCCATGACCCCCGAAGAGAGACGAAACCCCAATATCATAAACCTATCCCGCAAACAACGGATAGCAAAGGGTAGCGGAACTACCGTTCAAGATGTAAACCGTTTGCTTAAAGAATACAAAGAGATGAAAAAATTTCTGAAAAGGTTTAAAATAAATAACTTTGGTAGGAAAAAAGGGGGGTTTCCCTTTAAATTCCCGTTTCCCTTTTAAAATGGAAATATAAGGCATAGGAGGTTAAAGAGGTGGCGGTAAGGATAAGACTGGCTCGCTTCGGAAGAAGAAACCATCCCATTTACAGGATAGTGGTTATGGATAGCAGAAGCCCCAGGGAAGGCAAGTATATTGACATCATCGGAACTTACGACCCGAAAAGGCACGAACTTATTAAGTTTGACGAAGAAAAATATCTAAAGTGGGTTTCCTTGGGTGCGGAAGTAACCGACAGGGCAAAAGCCATTTATAAACTTTACAAAAAGCTTTCCGCTAAGCAAAACGCTTAATAATAAGGAGGAGGTTGGAAAATGAGCACTATGAAAGACTTGGTAGAAACCTTTGCCAAAACCTTGGCGGAAAAACCCGACCAAGTTCAGGTTAGGGAGATTGAAGGAGAAAGGACCGTTGTCATTGAACTGAGGGTTGCCCCCGAAGACCTCGGTAAAATTATCGGTAGACAAGGTAGAATTGCAAGGGCGCTAAGGCTCCTTCTCACCGCAATGGCAAGAAAACAAAACAAAAGGGCTGTTTTGGAAATTTTGGAATAATTTTTCCTTCCCTTCTTTTTTCTTCATAATCTCCGTAACCTTTCCCGCAATTAAAAATTAACTTCCTTCTTGAGAATTCGCATAGAGTCCTTTTCCCTTTAAAGGTAAATTTTCCTTAAAAGAACTTTAGGAGGTTTAAGATGCAAAATCAAACCACCGAACGAAACACCCAAATTGTCATAACCCTTACCGAAAAGGCGGCCGAAGAGCTGAAAAAATTGGCACAGCAACACAATATTGAGGAAATCGTTTTAAGGGTTCAAGCTATTCCCGGTGGATGTAGCGGGATTTCCTACTCCATGGGTTTTGACGAGGTTAGAGACGGCGATATAGTTGTGGAACAACACGGTATTAAAATTGTTGTAGACCAAAATTCCGTTCCCTTCATTAATGGGGCGGAAATAGATTATGTCGTTACCCCCTTTGGAGAAGGTTTCAAAATAAACAACCCCAACGCTATGACTTTTGGTGGCGGTTGTTCCACCTGTGGAACCGGTTCTTGCGGAATTTAACCCCTTTTAGTTTCCTTTCTTTCTCTAAAAATCCTTTGAAAGGAAATTAAGTAAAAAAAGTAAAAGGTTACCCCGCGGGAGGAATATTCACGGATATTTTACTAAGCGGAATTATGTGGTAGGTAAGTCCCGCTTCTTTTGGGTCGTAACCGAGTGCGTAAGCCAATATTTCCGGTAGATAGATAGAGGGAACTTTTTGCTCGTCCGCTTGAGCCATATCTTGGTATATGTCTTGAGCTTTGAAACATAGGGGACAGGGTGTTACAAGAACTTCCGCACCCGCTTTTTTGGCACCTTGAGGGGCTTTTACCACCTTTTTGAGGGAAACTTCTTTGTTGGTGTAGTATGCGTGGTATCCGCAACAAACATCTTTACCTTCGTAATCCTTAATGGGTTCCCCTCCAAGGGCGGATATAAGTTCCTCCAAACCTTTGGGGTCTTCGCTATCTACAACAGCAACCTCTTTGGGATACTTTATGTGACAACCGTAATAGGTCGCTATTTTCCAACCGCTAAGGGGTCTTTTTACCTTTTTCTTTATCTTTTCTATACCCACTTCTTCCAAAAGGTAAGGGAGTAAGTGCCAAATTTTTGCGGTTCCTTTGTATTCCAAACCCTCTTCCGCCAATAACTTGTTTATTTCATCTCTTAACCGCGGGTCGTTGTCCAAGGCATGCTTGGTTTTGGCGAGAACCATATAACAGGTATTGCAACTTACCAAGAGGTCTAAACCCTCCTTTTCCGCTATTGCTATATTTCTGGCGTTTATGGAGTAAACGAGATACTTGTTAGCTTCGTCTATGGTGTTACCACCGCAACAGGTTGTCTTTTCCAGCAGTTTTAATTCAACTCCCAAATCGGAGAAAACCTTTTTCAAAGTATCAAACATGTGGGCGTCGGGACCCTGAAAGCAACATCCCTGATAGAAACCTATTTTCTTCATATTACCGCCTCCTTTCTAATCTTCTTAACCCCTTTAAAGGGGTTTACGCAATAACTAACTTTTTCGGGAAGTATTAACATCTCACTTCTTGGGCAAAGGATATTATTCCACCATCTAAGGAATAGACATTGTTTAAACCTATCCTACGGAGAAAAGCGGTTACCACTAAAGACCTCAAACCCATTCTGCAGGCTACCACAATTTTGTAGTCGGAATAGGAAACCAATTTCTCTATGTTTTCCCTTTCAAAGATTTGGTTCATGGGAATTTTTAAAGTTTTTTCGTATGTAAAACCTATAAGGGAAGTTTCCTCGGGGGTTCTTATGTCAACTATGAGAACCTTTTCCCCCTTTTTAATCCAATCTACCAATATATGAGGTTTTACCCTGCAGGGTCTTTTTGCCAAGTAGTCGGATGTAAAAAAGGAAAAGAAATCTTTAAGTTTCTCTACCTCGTTCCAATCTATAACCATTTTTCTCTAAACCCCTCAACGAGCTCCAAAGAATTCCGAAATTTTTTTCCAGAAACGGGAGAAGAAATCTTCCCTTTGTTCCTCAAACTGTTCAACAACTTTGGTGCAGACATCCGCCTTAAATATCTCCTCAACCTTTTTATCAATCCTCCTAACGTGGTGGAAGTCTATATCCAAGTGGGGTTTCTTCTCTTTCATAACTTCCAATATGAGGTCTCTGAATTCCAAAAGTCCCGGCAAAGGTTTGGGAACTTCCCAAACTTCCGCACCGCGTTCTTTGAATTTGTTTATAAGAGGTGTTGGGTCTACCCCGTAAACCTCCTCAGGAAGAGCCAATCGGTTTATTTGACCGGTTGCGTAAACCCAATCAACAAAGTGTTGAACTTTCTTAACACCGGGATATTCTTTGAAACCGTATTCCGCCGCCTTACCCCTAACGTTTTGAATATCTTCCGCGGGACGAATTCCTTTGGGACAAACATATATGCATTTCTGACACTGAACGCAACTCCATATGTCCCCTACTTCCATAGCGTTTTTGACCATTTGGCGTTTGTGGTCTTCGTCTACCCTGCTATCAAGCACGTATTTGTAAACCCTGGAGAAGGCAAAAGGTCCCGCATATTTGGGGTCGTCCATAACCGCCTCGCAACTGCCGTAGCATGCAAAACACAAAATACAATTGGTCGGTCTTTCGTATTCCTTAACCTCTTCGGGGGAAACCCTGTATTCCTTTTCGGGAATGGGTTGTTTGGGTTCGCACCAAGTCTGGAGTTTTTTGAGATTTTCAAAAGGTTTGTCGTGGTCTACAACCAAATCTTTTACGGTGTTCAGGAAGTTAAGGGGTTCAACCGTAATGGGTCTTCCGTTTGCCCTCTCCACAAGTTTTTTGAATGGGGTTTTACAAGCGAGGCGGGAGATTCCGTTTACCTTCATAGCACAAGAACCGCAAACCGCCGCCCTGCAGAAGAACCTAAAGGAGAGGGTAGGGTCTAAATTTTCTTGAATGTAAAAGAGGGCATCCAACAAAGTTTGAACCCCCTCGGTGGGCACCTCGTATTCCCTGTAATAGGGTTTCTCATCCACCTCGGGGTTGTATCTGTAAACCTTTAAAACAACCTTTTCTTGAGACATTCTAAAACCCCCCTTTAATATTTCCTTTCCTGCGGTTGCCATTTTGTTATAACAACTTCCTTCCAACCATGTTCAAGAGTTCCGTCTTCTTTTCTTCTAACAATGGAGTGTTTTAGGAAGTTTTCGTCATCCCTTTGGGGATAATCCAATCGGTAGTGGGCTCCGCGGGATTCTTTTCTCTCTATCGCACAAAGGGTGGTTACTTCCGCCAAATCAAGCAGGTTTAAAAATTCCAAGGTTTGAACCAAGTTGAGGTTAAACCTTTTGGACTTATCTACAACCGCTAAACCCGCTTTAGCCCTCTCTTTCAATTCTCTAATTTCGTTAAGGGCTTCCTTCATAAGTCCTTCTTCCCTGAAGATACCCACTTTAGAAGCCATAATATTTCCCATTTCTTTCCTCATTTGGGAGAGGTTTTCCTTAGGTTCTTTGTCCATTAGGGATTTGATGAATTCTTCTTCCCTTTTTACATATTCGCTTCCATCGGTCGGAAGGTGTTCCACACCGGTAACATACTCCGCCGCATGCTCCGCCGCTATTTTTCCGAAGACTAAGATATCAAGGAGAGAGTTTCCTCCCAACCTGTTTGCCCCGTGAACGGATATGCACGCGGCTTCTCCCGCCGCGTAAAGTCCTTTAATTTCGGTTTGCCCATATTTGTCCGTATCAATTCCTCCCATAGAGTAGTGGGCGGTAGGTCTTATGGGTATAGGCTCCTTTACAGGGTCTACGCCTTCATACACCCTTGCGTGTTCAACGGTTTGGGGAAGTCTCTCCATCAGTTTCTTTTCACCCAAATGTCTCAAATCTAAGCAAATGTAATCCCCTTCGGGACCGCAACCTCTACCCTCAAGTATTTCCCTTTCTATGGAACGGGCTACTATATCCCTGGGGGCGAGTTCCATCTTTTCGGGTGCGTATTTTTTCATAAAACGCTCGCCGTCTTTATTTATAAGGTATCCGCCTTCTCCCCTCGCACCCTCGGTTATCAGTATTCCGGTTTTCCTAAGACCGGTTGGGTGAAATTGGACAAATTCCATATCCTTCAAGGGAAGTCCCGCCCTTAGAACCGCCGCGGTTCCGTCGCCGGTATTCCCAAGGGCGTTAGAGGTTCTATTCCAATACATCCTTGCGTGTCCACCGGTTGCGATAATTACCGCTTTGGCTTTTATAAAGTGAACCTCACCGTTTTTTATATCCAAAGCGGTAACACCCAAAACCCTTTCCCCGTTGTGGATTATGTTTAAGAGAAACCACTCGTTGAGGAATTCAACACCTTGCCTCAAAGACTGGTCGTAAAGGGTGTGAAGTATTACCAAACCGGTTCTATCCGCGGCATAGCAGGTTCTGGGAAAAGATGCTCCCCCGAAAGGTCTTTGGGCAATTCTTCCGTCGGGCAAACGAGAGAAAGGAACCCCCCTATGCTCTATGTCGTAGATTATTTCGGGAGCCATTCGGGTCATAATTTCAACCGCATCTTGGTCTGCCAAATAATCCGAACCTTTAACGGTATCAAAAGCGTGTTTTTCGGGATTATCCTCCGCCACATTGGCAAGGGCGGCGTTTATTCCCCCCTCCGCCGCTCCGGTATGAGAACGAACGGGATAAACCTTGGACATTACCCCGACTTTTATTTTCGGATTTTGTGAAGCCCACAATGCCGCGTAAAGTCCTGCACCTCCCGCACCGACAATCAGAATGTCGTATTCAAGCATTGGCAAAAAACCTCCCTTTATTGTTCTTTTAAAGCTTTTAAGCACCCTAAATGTTATACAACTTTTCCGCTTTACGAAAGAGGGGTATTCCTAAGTATAGGTTACAAAAGAATGTGTAAGCAATTAATATTCGCTCACGGAGGTGTCTACTGTGAATGTCAAATCCCGTTAGGGTATGATTAGAAGTTATGCTAAACCGTCCTTATACGATTATAACCTCCGAGGTTACCGTTGATGGAAAACTCACCCTCTACAGAGGAGCCTCCTCCAAAGAACTGATGACCTTAATGGATATAGAGGCTTACAAATACCTCCACCAAATAAGGGCTAAGGTTGATGCGATAATGGTCGGTTGCGAAACGGTTAGAACCGATAACCCCTCCCTTACGGTGAGATATGTTGAGGGTAAAAACCCCATAAGGGTTATTCCTTGCGGAAGTGGAAATATTCCTACCGATGCAAATATTTTTTCAAAAGAAGCACCCACTTGGGTTTTAACAACTCCAAGAATGCCCGAGGAAACCAAAAAAGCCATAGAGGAAAAGGGACACAAAGTTTTTGTTTTTGAAAAAGATAGGTTGGATTTTAAAGAAATATGGCAATTTTTGTGGGAAAAGGGGATAAAAAGTATTTTGGTTGAAGGGGGTTCTTACGTAAACTGGCAACTGGTTAAAAACAAATTGGTGGACGAAATAAGACTTATCCACCTTCCCGTTGTGGTGGGAGGAGAAGATATCCCCACTTTGGTGGGAGGAGAAGGTTTTAAATCCCTCTCAAAGTTACTGCACTTGAGACTAAGAGCCCACTTTGTCAGGGGACGGCAACTTATTACCGAGTGGGAGGTCGTTAAAGACAAAAGCTTTTAAACCCGCTAAAGCGGGTATTCCTCTTTAACTTTTAATTTGGTATGTATGGAA
>QOAS01000145.1 GCA_003972855.1 Gammaproteobacteria bacterium
GCAATACCTCCCTCGGTGGTGCGTAAACCGTGTTTAAACTTCCCACAGCAACGAGGTCTAAACCCAAAAGTCGCTGTCCCGCGGAAAGGGTTAAAACGAAAAGTTTTTCTTTTTTCCCCTTAAGGAGGGGTGAAACGAGCCTCACCACCTGAAGGGGGTGGGTAATCTTTTGGTTTTCACCGTTTTTGTTCCTTTTGCAAAGTTCGGTAACCGCCTTTACGGTGAGAGCCTTTACCCTTCCCACACCGGGGATTTTTGAAAGCTCCTCCAAAGGGAGTTTCGCCAAGTTTTCAAAACCTATGGATGCAAGCTTTGTTCCTATATCTATAACGCTAAAACCCTTTGTTCCGCTACCCAAAATTATCGCCCAAAGTTCTTCCTCCGTAAGGCTTTCCGCCCCTAACTTTTCCAATTTTTCCCTCGGCAAAAGCCCTTTGGGGAGGTCTTTTAAAGGTTTTCCCTTCGGTTTATACATCTTCTATCACCGCTATGGCTGATATTTCCACCAATGCCCCCAACGGGAGGTTACTAACTTCCACCGTCTCCCTTGCGGGTTTGTGGTCTTTGAAAAATTTCCCGTAAACCTCGTTTACCTCTCTAAAGTTGGACAGGTCGGTCAGATACACGGTGGTTTTGACGATATTCTTCTCGGTTAAGCCTATTTCCGAAAGTATAGCCTTTATGTTGCTTAAAACCCTTTGGGTTTGCTCTTTGGCGGTTTTACCCTCCAACTTTCCCGTTTGGGGATTTATGGCTATTTGTCCGCTTGTCAACCACCCCGCATTAGAAATGCGAGGCTTGACTTCGGGCAGTAGCTACTCCAAAAGGGAGTAGCCACCACCACGGGCGGGTTGTTTGCCCGTCCCCTCACAAAGGGTTTATCTTTGTTTATTTGTCCAACCCGCAAGGTTTCTAAACTTTCTTATCGTTTTTTTCTTTTTAACCCTTGCGGGGCGGGGAATAGGGAATTACCTATTCCCCTTGTGTTTCTAAAGAACCTACCTGCCTTACTGTTTAAATTATAGACAAACTTTTGGAGTTTGCAAGTTTTTTCTATCCTTTTGTCGCTTTCCTCCCCGCATTAAAAATGCGGGGTTTCCAGCGACCATTTTCTATGAATACTAAATTTCCCGCAATAACCGCTTGCGAATATGCGCCCACCGGCTTGGGGGCTTTATCGGTTTGAACAAAACGCATGTCTGTTTTCTAATTTTAAAGCTCCAAAATTTGGATTTTGGCAAAAGGTAAACCCATGTAGGTTCCGTCGGGATAGACCGCACCGCTAAAGCCGTTGTTGTTTACGAAGATAAAAACCTTACCCGTTTCTATAGCCCTAAGTTTTACCTCCCACAGGTGCCGTTTGGCAAAAATTTGGGAAAACCAAGCGTCGTTGGAAAGAACCACCCCTATGTCAAAATCCCTTTTCTCCCAAAGGGGGAAGTAAACCTCGTTACAAATGAGGGGGTAGAGCTTTATACCCCTAAAGGTGAATATTGTTTCCCTTTTACCCGCAAGGTAGTCGGGGGCGTTCAAATAGGGGAGAACCCTTCCCAAAAAGGAAAAACCCTTTGGGGTGTATTCCCCGAAGGGAACCAAAAACCTTTTGGCGTATATACCCTCTATTTTCCCTTTTAGGGTTAAAACCGCCAAATTTTGCGCAAAGAGGTCTAATTTTGAAAAATCGTAAAACACCCAAAGGGCTCCGAAGAGCAGATTTTTATCCTTAAAGGCTTTGGCAAAGTTGTATATTCCCCCTTCGGAGGATATGGAAGTTTCGGGAAGAACTACGAGGTCGGCGGATTTCGGAGTTTGCCAAACCAAATAGGTTGTATAGAGTTTTACAAAAACCCCATTGGTGAGTTTATCGCTTTGAAACAAAAAGGGTTGAACCAAAGCTACCTTTATTCCGTAACGGGGAATTTGGAGTTCTAACTTATATATAAACGATAGTAGGAGGGGTATAAGGAAAATCCCAAAGGCGGTGAGGAGGTATCTCCTTCCCTTTAGCTCCCATTGTTCCAATGCTTTGTAGAGAAGCCAATTAACGGTGAGAATAAAGAGCGTTCCCCCGAAAACGGTAAGGTAGTGAAGCGAAAGCCCCAAAAAGGGAGCGTTTACCAAAACCTTTCCCAAATACTCGTATGGGAAACCTCCGAAGGGAACGAAAAGCCTCAAAACCTCCACCGCGGTATAGGAGAGAGGAAAAGGAACCCCTATTCGGGTTAAAAGGTAACTTATACCAAACTGAAGCAGGGTAAAGGTCAAAACGAAAACTGCAAAGGTTAGAACCGCCAAAAGCCAACCACCCGCGGTGAGGTAAAAAGCTTTTAAAAAGGGCATATAGAGGAGGGAGGTAAATACCAAACCGAAAAGTAGAAAGTTTTTAAAACTTCGGTTTACCAACAGCGGTAGAAAGGCAAAAAATTCCAAGAACCAAAGGAGTTCGTAGTAAAAGGGCAAAACTCCCAAGGTTGCAAAGATGGGAGTGGTAAGTAGATACATTTAAATGAAACAATTTTTCATGAAACTCGCCCTTGAGGAGGCGAAAAAGGCTTTAGAAACGGGCGACGTTCCAATCGGTTGCGTAATAACCTACAGAGGTGAAGTTATAGCTAAAGACCACAACAGGGTTGAGGAATTTTCCGACCCCACCGCCCATGCGGAAATTTTGGCAATCTCCACCGCGGGTAGGAAAATAGGGGTAAAAAACCTTCGGGAGTGCGAAATATATGTGACCTTAGAGCCTTGCCCTATGTGTGCGGGGGCTATAGCCTTGGCGGGTTTTAAAAAGCTCTACTTTGGGGCTTTCAACCTAAAACACGGTGCGGTGGCAAACCGCTTTTTTATAGCGGAGGAATACAAAATTCCTTGGGAACACATACCTTGTAAAGAATGCGAAAACCTACTGAAAGAGTTTTTTAAAGGGGTGAGAAAAGGGGAGTTTTAAACTTTATAACCTTTGACGATGGCGGAAAAAATAAAAACCGTTAGGGGTTTCAGAGACCTATTGGGAGAGGAGGCTAAGAAATACCGCTTTGTGGTCAACACCGTGCGGAAAATCCTTGAAAGGTATAACTTTGAGGAGATTATCCTCCCCACGGTTGAATATACCAAACTCTTTACCCGTTCCATAGGGGAGGCAACCGACATAGTGGAAAAGGAGATGTTTACCTTCACCGACAAGGGGGGAAGGGATGTTGCCCTGCGCCCCGAGGGAACCGCGGGTGTGGTTAGGGCTTACATAGAGAACAAACTCTATGCGGACGGAACTTACAAAAAACTCTACTACGAAGGTTCTATGTTCAGACACGAGAGACCTCAAAAGGGTAGATATAGAGAATTCCACCAAATCGGTGCGGAAATTTTGGGAACTTCCAACCCTTTGGCGGATGCGGAAGTAATAAAAATTAGCGAGGAGATTTTAAAAACCCTAAAAATTCCCGCAAGGATAGAAATAAACTCCTTGGGTTGCAAAAAGTGTAGACCCGCCTATAGGGAGGCTCTTTTGGAATACTTGAGTTCCCATAAGGAGGAACTATGTGAGGACTGCCAAAGGAGGTTGGAGAGAAATCCCTTACGCATTTTGGACTGCAAGGTTGAAGGTTGCAAACTTATAGCGTCCCAAGCTCCGAAAATTACCGACTACCTGTGTGAGGAGTGCAAAACCCACTACGAGAGTGTAAAGAAATACCTAAACGCTTTAGGTATTAAATATACGGAGAACCCCCATTTGGTGAGGGGGTTAGACTACTACAGCAAAACGGTGTTTGAATGCGTTTCCGAAGAATTGGGAAAAACCGTTATAGCGGGAGGGCGTTACGACTACCTCGTTGAGGAACTGGGGGGACCTCCCACCCCCGCCCTCGGTTTTGCGGCGGGTATAGAACGCCTTGCCCTTTTGGTAAAGGAACTTCCCAAGGAAAAACCCTTGGTTTTGGTAATCCCCTTCGGGGGAGAAAACGAGAAAATCCACGCCCTAAAGTTGGCGCAGACCCTGAGAAAAAACGGAATAAGGGTAGAACTCTCCTACAGGGAAGGAAAAATTAGGAAACAATTTGAGTTTGCCAATAAAATAGGCGCCCACTTTACGGTGGTCGTAGGAGAAAACGAACTTAAAGAGGGTAAATACCCCCTCAAAAACCTCCTCACGAGGGAGGAGAGAAAACTGACCCTTGAGGAGATTGTTGAAACTCTGAAGAACCTTTAAAGTTTCTCCTTTAACAATTTCCTTCTTTTGTTGTTTACAAAATTGTAACCATTACTTTCCTTAATTTTGTTTGCACTTTTGTAAAAGGACTTACTATTATGCAGGGAATTGTTCCGGTTGATAACCTGTGGATTTTGGTATCCACCGCTTTGGTGTTCGTCATGGGCTTTACGGGTCTCGCCCTCTTTTACGGGGGACTGACACGCACCCGCAGTATGCTCAACACCATCTTGATGGTTACCGCTTCCTTTGCGTTGGCATCGGTTTTGTGGATAGCTTACGGGTATTCGCTCGCCTTTGAGGGAGATATCGGCGGGTTTATAGGGACACTCAAACAGGTATTCCTAAAGGAATACGCCCCCAACTCTCCTTCCGATGTTGCGGGTAACTTATACGCCTACCTATTTGCGTTTTATCAAATGACCTTCGCCGCCATTACGGTTGCTCTAATAGCGGGAGCTTGGATAGAGCGCATTAAATTCAGCGCTTGGCTGTTGTTTTCCGCGTTATGGCTGACGCTCGTATATGTTCCCGTAGCCCACTGGATTTGGGGAGGGGGATTTTTAGGAAACTTGGGAGTTCACGATTTTGCGGGAGGTCTGGTAGTCCACGCCACTTCGGGTGTAACCGCTTTGGTGGGAGCTTATGTGCTTGGCAAAAGAAGAGAAGCGATTTTAATGCCTTCCAATTTACCGCTCGTGGCTTTGGGAACGGGACTCTTGGCGTTCGGATGGTTTGGATTTAACGGCGGTTCCGCCTTGGCTTTGAATGAAACCGCAATAAGCGCCTCACTTGTAAGCCTAATAGCCGCCTTTGTAGGAGCTATCGTTTGGTCTCTGTTAGAATGGTTTAAGTTCGGTAAACCCACCACCCTTGGCTTTATGACGGGAATAATTGCGGGATTTGCCACCATAACCCCCGCGGCGGGATTCGTGGATATATTGGGCGGTTTCCTCATAGGAATTTTGGGCGGTATAGCTTGTTTCTTAGCGGTTGTTTGGGCTAAGGCTAAATTCGGATATGATGACGCATTGGACGTATTCGGAGTTCACGGTGTAGGAGGGGTTGTAGGAACTTTGGCTATAGCTCTCTTGGCTTCCCCCACGGTGGGCGGAGATAAAGGTCTCCTTTACGGAAGTGCAAACTTGATTTTCCCCCAATTGGTGGGAACCATTGTTGTGGTCGTTTACACCGCAGTGGTGAGCTACTTGCTCCTTAAACTCACCGATAAATTGGTAGGACTAAGGGTTAGCGAAGAGGTTGAAATAGAAGGATTGGACAAGCACCTACACGGTGAGAAGGCTTACGGCGAACGCTAAAATGGTTTTATGTGCTTTTTTTAACTTTCCTCGTTCTTTTTATCTTTTTCACTTCTTATCTGGTCAATTTCCTAATAACCTACTCCTACCGTCAGAGGTTGGCGGATTGCATTCTCAAAGAGAGAGGAGTTTTAAGAAACCTATTTATAGAAAAATTGCGGGCTAAAACCTCCCATCTTTGATGGGAGAAGACAGCCCGCCCCCGAAGGGGTTGAAAATCTAAAGTTTTGGATTAAATTAGATACCCAACATACCCGCCGATAGCGGGCATAGATAACAAAAAAAGCCCGCTATACCAACGGCTAAAGGCGGGTATGTAGGCTGGCACCGCTAATGCGTTAACCCCTGCGTTAGCAGGGTGCTATTGTTAGACGGTGCAAACCCACCCGAAGCCCCGCATCTTTAATGCGGGGTAGTTCACAACTTGTGAGGAAGTGGAGGAAAAACTATTAAAACCACCTTTGGTGGTTTTTGAGGTAATTTCTCCCTCTACGCGGGAAAAGGACGAGAAACTCAAAAAGGAGATTTACGAAAGGGAGGGAATTTCCTACTTGGTTTTGGTTTATCCTGACCTAAAAAAGGCAAAAATCTACAGGCTAACCGATAACGGTTACAGAAAAATTTTTGACGCGGTAAAGGACAAATTCGCCTTTGAACTCCAAGGGTGTGCTGTAGAATTGGACTTTTCCCAAGTATGGGTTTAAAAGTAAAAACCGCCTTGAAACTCTGTAAGGAAAGGTTAAAAGGGTGTAAGATAGAGACCTACGAAAGTGACTGCATATTTTTCATAGCCCACCTAATTGGGGTTCACCCTTCACTTTTACCACTGGAGGAGGAAAGGGAGTTTAAACACCTAAAGGAACTTGGGGAGTTTTTTAAAAAACGGTGTGAGGAGCGAATTCCCGTCCAACACATCATAGGCGAGTGGGATTGTTTGGAGAGAACCTTTAAAGTCTTTCCCAAAGTTTTATCCCCGCGGGGGGCAACCGAACTTTTGGTGGAAACCGCAATTGGACTAATAGAAGAAACCTTTGGAAATACCCCCATTTTGGGATTGGAAGTGGGAACGGGAACCGGTTGCATATCGGTAAATCTACTCTGTGAATTCCCCAACCTGAAAATGGTTGGAGTGGAAATAGACCCAATTGCGGTTAAAAACACTATCTACAACTCTAAACTCCACGGGGTTGAAGATAGGCTTACCCTTTTGGAGGGAGACATTTTTGAACTTTGCCCCAAGGAGTTACAAAAATTTGGAAAGTTTCACTTTTTGGTTTCCAATCCTCCTTACATAGCGGAAGAAGATTTGAACAAACTTCCCCCCGAAGTGAAGTATGAAAATCCCGTTGCCCTAAACGGCGGTAAAGGGGGAACGAAATTCCACAAATTCTTTGCCACCCATTGCGACAAAATTCTTAAGGAGGACGGATTTATGGTTTTGGAATTTGAACCCTTCCAGAAAGGGGAATTGGAAAAATTTTTCACCTCCAAAGGTTGGAAAGTAGAGTTTGTAGAAGACTTTGCTGGTAATCCGAGAATACTTATTGCCAAAAAAAGTTAGTTAAAATTTATCCCGAGGATGCCTTTTCTGATTCATTACTCCAATTTGGATAAACAATCATTTTTAGACCATTTGGAAGAAAAGGGGTTTAGGGTGAAACCTTTTGGAGGAGGAACTTATATTTTAGATATACCCGAAGATGGAACTAAAGAGAACATAATAGACCGCTTGGCGGAATTGGACAAACACTTTTTAAAGGGGTTGAGGCTTGCCTATGTTCCCAACGAAGCCTACCTGCAGAGCAGAGACACCCTAATAAGAACACTTTTAAATATGAAAACTTTTGACAAGATAATAGAGGAATTTACCGTATATCAAAGAAAGGAAATTTTAGATAGCCTTTACGCGGTATTCCAACCAATAGTGGATATTAGACACTTTGAAGTTTTCGCCTTTGAAGCCCTCTGCAGGGGAAAATTACCCATTTACTACCTTATGAAGTTTGCCAAACCTATTTTGGAAACCGTAGATTGGACTTGTAGGGAAAGGGCTCTCAAGAAGAAAAAGGAAGAGATACCTCCCTCTATTAAAGTTTTTTTAAACTTCTTTCCCGAATCGCTCCAAAATGTGCAGGTAGCTTCGGAAAGGTTATTTGAGCTTTTGAGTAAGTTGGGTATCTCTCCCCAAGAGATAGTGGTTGAAATAACCGAATACGCGGGTTTTGATGTTAAAAAACTTAAACAGCTCGTCAAAGAGTGGAGAGATTTGGGAATAATGATAGCGTTGGACGACATAGGAACGGGTGAGGACTCCCTCTTTAGGTTTTTGGAAATAATGCCCGATGTGATAAAGATAGACATGGTCTTTATAAGGGATATTCACAAAAACAAAGTTAAAAGGGACATTACCCGTTATCTGATAAACTTGGCGCACGCCAACGATATGCTCGTTGTGGCGGAAGGTGTAGAGGTTCCCGAAGAGCTAAAGGTTGTTCACGAACTGGGAGCTGACTTGGTTCAGGGTTGGCTTCTCGGAAAACCGACCGAACATCCCAAAGCTTTCCTCTACACGCCAATAGCTTCAAAATTGAAGCAATGGATATAGTTGGCAAAAATAACAAAAATTTGAAGATGAGTTTCAAGCGATGTTAAAATATCCTTCGGGGGAAGGTTCCTTGGGGAAAGGCTGTCCCGCCCACATATAACAAGAACAAAGGGAGCGGG
Organism: Gammaproteobacteria bacterium; assembly: GCA_003972855.1. Taxonomy (GTDB): domain Bacteria; phylum Aquificota; class Aquificia; order Aquificales; family QOAS01; genus QOAS01. The sequence continues at coordinate 8,251 of QOAS01000145.1, forward strand.
GTAAACAGCTAAAACTAACTTAGGAGCTAAAAAGTATCCCCCGAGTCCCTTACATTAGGGATAGGGAGTAGTAGGCACGCCTTGGAGCGTGCGGGGATGAACGGAGAAAGGGCTTTGGGTATCATCTTAAACATTTTTCAATTTTTTTACCCTTTCTCCGTTCCTAAACTAAAAGGTTAAGGAGGAAATTCAATGGCGGAAAAAAATGCAGTAGCCATACCTTTTGCAATCGTAGGTTTTTTTGCCACCGAAAAACCGATTGAGGAAGCCATAAGAACCGACCTCTCCGCGGAGGATTTGGAAGAAATTCAACAATATTTGGCTTCTAAACTCTTTAAGGACCCCAATGTGGCGGTGGCTATATTCCCCGCGGTGGTTCCCCCCGAGCAGGCAAGCGAAGCTATTAAGGAATTGGAAAACTTCCTCTTTAGCGAAAACGGAGATTAATCCTAACTTTTTAAGTGGTCAAAACCTTTTGCTTTAAGTTCCCTTCCGTCGGGGGTGTAAATTTCCCCCTTTCCTTCCGCGGTTATTTGTCCCACCAATGTAAACCCGTAGGGGGTTAGGTCTTTATCCGAACACACCAAAAGTTGGTAATCCTCTCCCCCCTCAAGGGCGTAAAGCACCGGGTTACAACCTCTTTGGTGACAGAAAACTTTTAATTCCTCTGAAAGGGGAAGTTTATCGGTATAAACCACCGCGGTGTAATTTTTTACCATCTTCTTTAGATCAGCCAAAAATCCGTCGCTAATATCCATGGAGGCGGTGGCAAGCTTTTCAACCACTGGAGCCAAGTCCAAACGGGCTTGGGGCTTTAGGTGTTTTTCTATAAGCCTCCGCTCCCAAGAGGTGTAGCTTTCTCTGTTTTCCAGTAAAAGTTCCAATCCCGCTTTGCTGTCTCCCAATGTTCCGCTTACATAGATTTTGTCCCCAACCTTGGGGGTGTCTCTATAAATCACCCTGCGGGCAACCCCTATTAGGGAAAAGTCCAAACAGAGTTTATCCCCCTTTGTGGTGTTCCCCCCCACTAAAGAAAACCCGTAGTGTTTCAGTGCGGAATTTATCCCCCCGTAGAGTTGTCTCAAATATTCAACCTCCATCCGCGGGGGCAAAGATAGGGTTATAAGTCCCCAAAGGGGTTTCCCGCCTTTGGACGCTATATCGCTGACATTTACGGAAACCAACTTCCAACCTATAGCGGAGGGTGGGTATCTCCTCAAAAAGTGGACACCTTCAACCAGCGTATCCACCGTTAGGAGAAAAATGCTTTCCCCATACCTAACAAAGGCGGTGTCGTCCCCAAAATCCCGCAAAATGGAGGGGTCGCTATTTTTTATCTCCCCCGTAAGGAGTTCTATCAGTTCAAATTCACCCAATCGGTTTTCTTTTCTTTCCATTTTTTAACGCTCTTATTTAAAAAGATTAAGTGAAGAAGAGAATTAGGGATAGAATGGGAGCATGAAAGGATTTTTTAAAAGGTTTCCACCTTGTTGACATGCCTTTTTTAATAACTTCCATTTTTGCAATATTCCTTTAGCCAATCCATGTGCAGGTGCAACATCTTGAGGTAACTCTTATACCTTTCGCAAGAAATTTCACCCCTCTTTAGGGCTTCCTTAACCTCGCAACCCTCTTCGTTTAGGTGTTTG
>QOAS01000057.1 GCA_003972855.1 Gammaproteobacteria bacterium
TAACTTACAATACATTATTGAGTTCTACTCTAAAGTTTAATACCCTTTGGGGGGTTTTCTCTTATGCCTTACACCAATCTTATAGATTTGGACAAAGTTACCGCCTATTGGGAGGAACTGGATTCCACCTACGGGAAGCTTATCGTAAGTCCCCTTCCCAGGGGATATGCCACTACCATAGGAAACGCCTTAAGGAGAATTTTACTTTCTTCCATAGAAGGTGCGGGTGTTACCGCGGTAAAAATAGATGGTATATATCACGAATTTACATCCTTGCCCGGAGCCATTGAAGATGTTACCGATGTTGTATTGAATTTGAAATCGTTAATAGTTCGCCTTCAACCCGGTACCGATATAGAGGTTCTCTACTTGGAAAAAGAAGGTCCGGGAGAGGTTAAGGCGGGTGATATAAAAACCCCTCCCACGGTGGAAATTCTCAATCCCGAACTGCACTTGTTTACGCTAACCGACCAAAATGCAAAGGTGAAAATGGAAATAAGGGTTGAAAGGGGACGCGGATACATTCCCGTTGAGGATATGGAGCAATTCGGAGAAGTCGGATGGATAGCCATAGACTGCGATTTTAACCCCGTAAAAAAGGTGGCATTTAAAGTAGAACCGACAAGGGTAGATAGAAAAACCAACTTTGAAAAACTCATTTTGGAAGTTTGGACTAACGGTGCCAAAGCTCCCGATGTAGCGGTTCAAGAGGCAAGGGAAATATTGTTAAACTATCTCCAACCTCTGAAAGAAATTTCCAAAGAAATACCCCAAGCTCCCACCAAGGTGGAAAAAGATGAATTGGAAGAAAAATTAACCTTATCCGTTGAAGAATTGGATATATCCGCGAGGGCTCTAAATTCACTTAAAAAATACGGAATTCACACTTTGGGAGACCTCGTAAAATTAACCGAGGAGGAGCTTAAGGAAACCAAAAACATCGGAAGGAAAGCCCTTATGGAAATCAAAAAAGCTCTGCAGGAATTGGGGCTTTCCCTTGGTATGAACATTAATTACAAAGGGGGACAAAAATGAGGCATAGGGTTAAGAAAAAACACTTTGATAGGACTAAAGAGCAAAGAAAAGCCCTTTTTAGGTCCTTGGCAAGGTCTCTTATTTTGGAAGAAAGAATCGTTACCGGTGTGGAAAGGGCAAAAGCCTTGAGGCCTTTTATAGAGAGACTTGTAACCCTTGCTAAAAAGGCAAACAATACCGACGACCGTATTAAAAAATTGCACTATAGACGACAGGCTCTAAGCCTTCTTCCCGATAAAGAGGCTGTTTCCAAACTTTTTGAGGATTTGGGACCCAGATTTTCCGACAGAAACGGGGGTTATGTAAGGGTTGTTAAACTACCTATGCCCCGTAAAGGTGACGGTGCGGAAATGGCTGTAATAGAATTCGTTGAATAATTACCCCTTTTGTTTTCCTTCCATGTAACTTCAGAAGGTTTGGCAAGACCGTATAGCCTTTGGATGATTAATTTAAAAAGGAATAGAGGAATTTAGATTTTAATCACGCCTTCCCTTATAAGGTCTACCGTTTTCTTTTGGTTATCTTCTATAAAACCTCTTTCAAATACCTTCTTATCAACCCTTTTGGGTTTCAACTTTTCAATAATGTAATCCATTGCCGCTATACACTGTTTGGGGTCCCCGCAGGTATAAACATCAACGGTTGCTATACCCAATTCGGGCCATGTATGGATGGATATATGACTTTCCGCTATAAGGACAACTCCGGTGGCTCCGTGGGGTTTGAACTGATAGTAGTGGGAAGATATTTTGGTTAGCTTGGCATACTTAACGGCTCCTTCAAGGAGGGCTCTTATATCTTCTACCCTATCAATGAGGTCGCCTTCAACCCCGTAAAGGTCTGCTATAATGTGCAATCCGAGGGTCTTTGCCACTTTTCCACCTCCTTAAAGAATTTTTTTATTTGTCGCATAACGAAGAGCCCCTAAGGCAAATTTAACTATTATCTACAAAAAATAGTATGTTTCAAGTTTCAAAAGAGGCTATAAACTTATCTAAAAGTAGATGGAGTATGTAGCCCTTGTGGTTTCGGTTTTATTCTTCGTTCTGTTGGAAGCTTTCTTTAGCGGGTCAGAATTGGCGTTGGTTTCCGTTAATAGGGCAAAATTAAATTTATTAGCAAAAAAAGATAGGGCATTAAGGGATTTTTTGAACAACACGGAGAGTTACATTACCCTAACCCTTTTTGGATATACTTTTAGTATAGTTTTAGCAACGGTTTTCTATACCTATTTTTGGATTAAACTTTCTTCGGAGAAGTATCCCTTTTTAAAGGGATACGAACCGCTTTTGGCGGAAACACTTTTAATATTTACACTAATTTTTGGAGAAATTATTCCCAAAAGCATCTTTATGTCCAACGCGGAATTTCTTACTCCTTTAGTTGTAAAAATTCTCTACCCTCTTAGGAGACTTTTTTATCCCGTAGTAAAAAGCGCGGAACTTCTTTCTAAATTTTTATCCAAACATTTGGCTCAAGGGAATAAATACCTAACGAAGGAAGAGTTAATAAAACTACTCTCCGGCGGTAGGGTTGATATATCAAAAACCAAAGCTTTAATAGTGGCTAATATCCTTTCCTTTAGGGAAAGGACTATATCGGAGATAGTAAAACCTTTATATGAGGTTGTTACCGTTGAGGAGGATGCAACCGTTTACGAAGCGGGGAAAAAAATAAAAGAAAGCGGATATTCGCGCTTGCCCGTTTATGCGGGAACATTGCAGAATATAGTCGGCTATGTTCAAGCTTACGACCTACTAAAAGCCAAAGAGAGTGAATCTATCAAAAAATACATCCGTCCGATAAAGGTAATAGGGGAATTTGAAAGACTTAAAGATGTTTTGGATTACTTTATAAAGGCAAAGGAACACATAGCTGTCGTTGTGGATGAAAGGGGAATAGTTATAGGAATAGTAACCTTGGAGGATATAGTTGAAGAAATTACGGGGGAACTTTATGAAAAAAGGGTTCACGAGGAGGAAGAAATAAAGCAGATATCTCCCAATCGGTGGATTATCAGTGCCAATATAGAGATTAGCGAACTAAATAAACAATTCAATCTAAATATTCCCAAAGGTATTTATTCCACTCTCGGAGGATTTATACAGTATAAATTAGGAAAAATTCCCAAAAAGGGAGAGACTTTAAGTTACAAAAACTACACCTTAAAGGTTATAGATGCGGATGAAAAGAAAATAAAAAGGGTTATGGTTATAAAAAATTAACCTGTTTTTTCTTTACTATCCTTTGATTTCCTGGTGGTTATTATTTTGTCTATTATTCCGTATTCCAAAGCTTCTTCGGGAGACATAAACTTGTCCCTTTCCATATCCCGTTCCAATTTTTCATGGGGTTGTCCGGTATGTTTAGCCATTATGTCAATTAGCATCTTCTTAATTCTCATAATTTCCTCCGCGTGAATAATTATGTCGGTAGCCTGTCCCTGAACTCCACCCAAAGGTTGGTGAATCATTATTCTGGAATGGGGTAAGGAATACCTTTTTCCCTTTGCCCCTCCCGCCAAAATTACGGCCGCCATGGAAGCGGCTTGTCCTATGCAAATGGTTACCACATCGGGTTTTATGTATTGCATAGTGTCATATATAGCCAAACCCGCGGTAACAACCCCTCCGGGGGAATTAATGTAGAGATAGATATCCTTATCGGGGTCTTGGGATTCCAAAAACAACAGTTGGGCTACGATAAGGTTGGCTACATGGTCATCTATGGGGGTTCCCAAAATAACAATCCTATCCTGCAATAGTCGGGAAAAGATATCGTAAGCCCGTTCCCCTCTGGGCGTTTGTTCTACAACTATCGGAACGAGCTGATTGATAATGTCTTCCGCTTTCATAAGTTATTAATAGTTTCGCCGAAATTGTTAAGTATTTGAGATTTTTTTTGCAAAGCTTGTCAAAATCTTTCCCTATGAGAACCGTTGATGTTTCCTACAAACTTCAAACTTTAAGGGAAGCGGTGGCCTACGGAAGGATAAAACTTTCCAAGGGATGTATAGAAAAGATAAAAAACAAGGAGCTACCCAAGGGTGACTGTATTGAAGCCTCAAAACTGGCGGGGTTATATGGGGCAAAAAACACTCCTATGCTCTTACCTTTTTGCCATCCCGTAGGTTTTGACCATGCCCAAGTAGAGATTTCCATAGGAGATGGGTTTATAGAGGTTACCGCAAAGGTTAGGGGAATAGCGCGAACTGGTTACGAAATGGAGGCTTTAACCGCCGTTTCGGTAGCCCTTCTAAATATCTACGATATGTGCAAAGGTTTTGACTCAAATATGGTTATAGAAGAGATAAAATTAGTTTCTAAAAAAGGAGGAAAAAGTCAATACTTTGAAAACTTGAAAGGTGTAAAAGTTGCGGTTATAACGGTTTCCGATAGGGCTTCCCGTGGCATCTACGAGGACAAAAGTGGAAAACTGGCGGTGGAAAAATTAAAGGAACTATCCGCAGAGGTGGTTTTTTACAAGGTTGTTCCCGACGAGAGGGAGGAGATACAAAAAGCCATTAAGGAAGCCATTTCAAGTGGAGCGGAAGTAGTTGTAACCTCTGGAGGAACGGGTTTGGGTCCCAGAGATATTACTCCCGAAGCGGTTTCCGAAATTGCTTTAAAAGAGATAAAAGGTTTCGGCGAAGCTATGAGAATTTTCGGAAGTCAATATACCCCCAAGGCTTTGGTTTCCAGGGCGAGTGCCTACGTTTTACCCGAGGGAATAGTAGTTTTGGTTTTACCCGGTTCAAAAGGGGCGGTTAAAGATTATTTGGAACTATTAGGGGGTCTTTTAAAACACGCCTTGGATATGGCAAAAGGAAAAGGGCATTAAAAGAATTCCTATTCCGTTAGTCCTCTCATTTTCAATTCTATATCCGTAGGATTTTCCGCATATTCCAAAACGGTTCGGGCATCAATTATACCTTGCTGGTATAGTTGAAGTAGATGTTGGTCAAAAGTTTGGGTTCCGTAAATCTCGTGACCCTTTTCAAGGAACTCGGTAATATTTTGAAATTTGTCGGGGTCTAATAGTGCTTCCTTAATAAGGGGATTGTTTACAAGAATTTCCACCGCGGGAATTACACCTTTTTTATCCCTACGGGGCAGAAGCCTTTGGGAAACAATCCCTATAAGGGAGTTGGCAAGCATAAGCCGTATTTGTTCCCTGTTTTCAAGCGGGAACATACCGATAAAACGGTTTATCGTTTCTTTCGCGTTAATAGTGTGCAAGGTAGAAAAAACCAAGTGTCCCGTTTCCGCCGCTTGGAGGGCAATTTTAGCGGTTTCCGCATCCCTAATCTCACCAATCATTATTACATCGGGGTCTTCCCTTAATGCGGCTCTTAAGGCTTTAGAAAAATCCGAAGTGTCCTCTCCCACTTCCCTTTGAATGATAAAGGATTTTTTATCTTTGAACAGATACTCTATGGGGTCTTCTATGGTCACTATAACTTTGCTGTAGAGTTCGTTTATCTCGTTAATAAGCGATGCCAGAGTTGTAGATTTTCCCGAACCGGTGGGTCCCGTTACTAAGATGAGACCGCTGGTGTGGGAAAGAGCCATTTTCCTCACTATGGGAGGGAGGTTTAACTTTTCAAACTTAGGTATCTCAAAGGGGATATACCTTAAGGCAATTCCTAAAGTGGAACGCTGGTAGTAAATGTTTGCCCTAAACCTCGCCAATCCCGGAAAAGAAGCGGAGGTATCAACCTGACCCTCTTTGAGGAGTTTCTGCTTCTTTTCCTCTTTCCCCTTTAGGATGTAATTTACAAACTCTTCAAGGTCGTTACGGGAAAGGACGGGGAAAGCGTCCAAAGTTATAAGTTCTTTACGGGTTCTTATGCGGGGTTTCGCTCCTACTTTTATATGAACGTCCGACGCCCTATGGTCAAGAGCGGTTTTCACTATCCTTGTCAGAAGTTCCGCCAACTCCCAACGCCTCCTTTATTTTTTGTTCTATATCATACAACACTTTCGGATTTTCCGCGAGGAATTTTTTAACCTGTTCTTTACCTTGACCTACCTTTTTATCGCCGTAGGAATACCACGCACCGCTTTTGGTAAGAATTCCCAATTCGGTGGCGACATCAACAATGTCGCACAGTTTACAGATACCCTCTCCGTAGTAAATTTCAAATTCCGCCTCTTGGAAGGGGGGTGCCAATTTATTCTTTACAACCCTAACCCTTACCCTGCTTCCCTTTTTCTCTCCACCCTCTTTGACTTCTCCTATTTTTCTTATGTCCAAACGGAGGTCTGCGAAGAACTTCAAAGCCCTTCCACCGGGGGTGGTTTCGGGATTTCCAAACATAACCCCTATCTTTTCCCGTATTTGGTTTATAAAAATCAAAGCGGTTTTGGATTTGTTTACTTCACCCTTTAGTTTTCTTAAAGCTTGGGACATAAGGCGTGCCTGCTTTCCGACGTGGGCTTCCCCGATGTTACCCTCAAGCTCATCTTTGGGAACCAGAGCCGCTACCGAGTCTATTACCACCACATCAACCGCACCGCTCCTTATAAGGGTTTCCGCTATTTCAAGGGCTTGCTCTCCGTAATCGGGCTGAGAAATGTAAAGGTTTTCTACATCAACCCCTATTCTTTCCGCGTATTTGGGGTCTAAGGCGTGTTCCGCATCTATAAATACCGCTATACCTCCCCTTTTTTGGGCTTCCGCTATTATGTGAAGTGCCAAAGTGGTTTTTCCCGAACTTTCGGGACCAAATATTTCGGTAATTCTCCCCTTGGGTATTCCCCCGACACCTATAGCCCTATCCAAAGCGTAAGAGCCGGTATGAATCGTTTCAACCTCTACTAAGCTCACGCTCCTTAGGGGCATAACCGCCCCTTTTCCGAACTTCTTCTCTATAAAAGACTTGGCGACTTCAAAGGCTTGAAGTTTCTCTTTATCCACTGACATTTTTTCCTCCAAACGGTTTATTAATTTAAGACCCTTACGGGAAAATTTTCCAAATTGTAGGAAACAAACAAAGGTTGAAACGGAAAGGTTTACTATTCGGTTTCAAAAATTCGCGGAACTACGAAATAACCGTTTTCAAACTGGGGAGCGTTTTTTTCTATCTCCTCCCTCGGGAGGGAGCTTTCGGGCTTATCTTCCCTCAAGGGGGTTTGACCGTAGTCCAACACAAAAGGTTCAACACCTTCGGTATCCACCTCGTTCATTTGATTTACAAATTCAATAATATCCGCCAACTGTTTGGAAAAAAGTTCTATTTCCTCCTCCGTAAGGTTAAGTCTTGCAAGTTGAGCCACCTTAAGGACGGTTTCTCTATCAATCATCAAACAAAGTATGGTAAGCGAATTTTCAGATTTTTAACCTTTCTCCGTTCCTTTTAGAATTCCTTACCTTCAATGGAGGGTTTTATTGAAAAGGGACTTCTAATCGTAGGTTTGGGTTTTATGGGAGGCTCCCTATCAAAGGAACTTAGGAAAAAGGGCTTTAGCAAACCCATCTACGGGCTGGATATAAACCCCACCGCCATAGAGGTTGGACAAAATTTAGGGGTTATCAACAAAGGCTTCACCGAATACGAAAAAGTCCCTTGGGAGGAAATAGACTTCGTAATATTGGCTTCCCCGGTGGGAACTTTTGAAACCATTGCCAAACTCCTAAAGGACTTTATAAACGGAAAAACCACCGTTAGCGATTTGGGAAGCACCAAAAGGCTCGTCTACAGAATGGAGGAAATTATAGGTTCCAACTTTGTGGGTGTCCATCCCATAGCGGGAACCGAAAAGAGTGGGGTTATTCACTCGGTTGATAACCTCTTTGAGGGAAAAAAACTGATAATAACCCCTACGGTAAATACCGACAAATATCACCTCCAAAGGGTGGAAAGCCTGTGGAAATTTATAGGGGCGAAAATTGAATACATGTCACCCGAACTGCACGACTTTGTATTCGGGGTGGTTTCGCATCTACCCCACGCGGTAGCCTTTGCATTGGTTGATACCCTAAGGGAGTTATCCGACGAAAAGGTAAACCTCTTTGAGTATCCGGGGGCGGGATTTAAAGATTTTACCCGCATAGCGGCTTCCGACCCCACGATGTGGAGGGACATTTTCTTGGACAACAAGGATAACTTACTTAAGTCCCTGCAAGCATTTAAAAAATCTTTGGAGAAATTGGAAGAACTAATAAGGGACGAAAAAAAAGAGGAACTAAAGGAGTATCTCGGAGAGATAAGCCTTTTGAGAAGGAGTTTGGATTAGGAGGATTTTTCCGCCATCTCAACCGCTTTAATGAGGGCTTTTGCCTTATTTCGGGTTTCCTCCCACTCCCTTTCGGGAACGGAATCCGCCACAATTCCCGCACCCGCCTGAACGAAAATCTCATCTCCCCTTATCACCGCTGTTCTTATCGCTATGGCGGTATCCAAATTCCCTTGGAAGGAGATATACCCGACCGCTCCCGCATAGATTCCCCTCTTTTCCCTTTCCAGTTCTTCAATAATTTGCATCGCCCTTACTTTAGGCGCCCCGCTCACCGTTCCCGCGGGGAAAGTAGCCTTTAGGGCGTCCAAGGCGTCTTTTCCTTCCGCTAAATTGCCCGAAACATCGGAAACTATGTGCATAACGTGGGAGTATCTTTCTATCCTCATCAGACTTTCAACTTTGACGCTACCGAATTTGCAGACCCTTCCGAGGTCGTTTCTTGCCAAATCTACAAGCATTATGTGTTCCGCCTTTTCCTTTTCGTCCGAAAGGAGGTTTAGTTCCAATTCTTTGTCCTCTTCGGGAGTTTTCCCCCTCGGACGCGTTCCCGCAATGGGTCGGGTTTCCACCTTGTTTCCTTCCACCCTTACGAGGATTTCGGGAGAAGCCCCTACCACATAGAGGTCGTCCAATTTTAAAAAGAACATGTAAGGTGAGGGGTTTAGGTATCTTAAAGCCCTGTAAACCCTTTCGGGGGTGGTCTTTAGCTTTTTTCTAAACCTTTGAGAGAGAACAACCTGAATAATGTCCCCCGCCTCTATGTATCTTTTAGCTTTTGAAACAATCTCTTCAAATTCCTCCTTTGAAAAGTTACTATTCCATTCGGAGAAGTCTACTTCCCGTTCTTTGCCCACGGGGATAAACTCCTCTTCCCCCGAAGGGGCTTTTAAACTTTCGGTAACTTTATCTATCTCTTCCAAAGCCCTAAAGTAAAGCTCTTTGGGGTCGTCATCTTCGGAGACTACCACCGGTTTTACAACGGTAAGCTTGGAGCTGATGTTGTCAAAGATAATTACGAGGTCACTTCTTACGAGGAAAATATCGGGCAGTCCCAAAGGGTCGGGATTTCTATCGGGAACGGGTTCCCAAAATTTGACGGTATCGTATCCTATGTAACCCACCAGCCCCCCCCAAAAGCGGGGAAGTTTGGGGTCGCCAAAAGGCTTAAAGTTTTTCACTATAGGCTTTAAAACCTCTAAAGGGTCTACAAAGCTTCCCAATTCTACCTTTGCGCGGTCGTAAATTTCGTAGAAACTCCCTTTGGTCTTAAGGTAGAAACTTCCCCCGTAACCCAAAAAGGAGTATCTCGCCCACTTTTCACCCCCAATGACGCTTTCCAGCAGAAAAGGAAACCTTCCGAGGTTTTTTATCTTTAAAAACGCGCTCAACGGGTTTTCTAAATCCGCCAAAAATTCCCTGTAGAGGGGTATAACATTGTATTCCTTTGCCAGTTTTGCAAGATGTGAAAAATATGTCTTTGACATTCTCTTTGCTA
>QOAS01000103.1 GCA_003972855.1 Gammaproteobacteria bacterium
GGTTGAATACCAAAAACCTCTTTACGAGTTACTTTTAAAAAACCTCCAACTCAACGGGGTTACAAATGTTCAACCCCTTTTGTGCGATATTAGAGAAATCCAAAAATGTTTAAAACCCCAAATTGCGGATGCGGTTTATTCCAATCCCCCCTTTTGGAGGAGGGAATTTTTAACCCCCCAAACCAAAAAAGGCGAGGTTTACGTAAAGGCAAACTACGAGGTGGAAACTTCTTATAAAGACTTTGTAAGGGTAGCCAAGTATCTGCTCAAGTCTTCAAAGGAGTTTTTCCTTATGATGGATTCACCCCGTTTGGACGAAGTTCTTTGCACCCTTAGGGAGTTTAAATTTGTACCCAAAGAACTCCTTTTGGTCTTCCCAAAAAGGGGAAAACCTTCTCATGTCTTTTTCGCAAAAAGCACCTTGGGGGGGAAGGAAGGAAACTTAAGGGTTTCTTACTACGTTTATTAAAATGTTTTTCCCTATGGGAGGAATTGAAGCGGTTACCGTTGTGGCAAGCGTAGTTGCGGTGTTGGGTGGGATTGCCGGCATTTTCGCGGCTTTAATCGGCTACCTTTTAGATGAGGATTGATAACAAAAGTTTTGTATGGTAAATTTCCCTTAGCGGGATGGCTTCCGATTTTCAATCCCTTTACGTTTTGGCTTCGGGACTTTTTTACCAACAGAGGAAGTTAGAGGTTGTTTCCAATAACCTCGCCAATTTAAACACCAACGGTTTCAAAAAAGTTCTTCTAACCGCCCAAGCCTTGCCCGTAAAGGAACCGGAAGGAGGAAAAGCTTTTTCTCCTTCTCCCCAAAGGGCGGAAAACAACTTCGTATATCCCATAATGGGTAAACAAAAGGTGGATACCTCGGGCGGAGAACTGAAAAAAACGGGAAATCCCCTTGATATGGCAATAAATGGAGATGGATTTTTTGCGGTAAAGGTTGGAGGCAAAATTTTATACACCCGCGACGGACACTTTTTATTGGACAAAAACGGCTATTTGGTAAACCAAAGTGGATTTCCCGTAGTGGACGAGAACGGGAACAAAATCCTAATAGGTAGGAGTTCCTTAGCGGAAGTTAGGGTAACCCGCGATGGGGTTATATTCGTCCGCACCCGTAGGGTTGCAAAACTAAAAATTGTTCAACTTAGCGGGGTAAAGCATATAGGAAACAACCTCTACATTGGGGAGGAAAAACCCGCAAAAAATTATGAGGTCGTTCAAGGTTTCGTTGAAGGTTCCAATGTAAATCCCGTAGAGGAAATGGTGAAAATGATAGAAACTGTCAGGGCTTACGAAGCCTTTGCCAATGGAATGAAGGCGTTGGACGAAAACAATTCCAAACTCATAAACGGAGTTTTAAAAGCTTAAAAGGGGAAAATTAACCGACGAGATATTTGGTATCCGCCTTGGGCTTTCCTTTAGGTTTCCTAACAATCATGTCGCGGTAAGATTTCCCCGCGGGAACCATAGGGAAAACGTTTTCCTCTTTGTCTACCCAGAAATCTATAACGACGGGGCGGTCGTTTATCTCCCTCGCCTTTTGGATTACTTGGGAAACCTCGTCGGGTTTGGTAGCCCTAAAAGCTACTCCTCCCATTGCCTCAACCAGTTTCACAAAGTCGGGTTGAACCCCAAAACAAGTTTCCGAATATCTCCTCTCGTAGAAAAGTTCCTGCCATTGGCGAACCATTCCGAGGAAACCGTTATTCAAAATAGCCACCTTTATGGGAACTTTGTATTGAACCGCGGTAATAATCTCTTGCATTGTCATTTGGAAAGAACCGTCGCCGTCAATAACCCACACTTCCCTATCGGGGCGTCCCAATTTCGCACCTATCCCCGCGGGTAGACCGAAACCCATAGTTCCCAAACCGCCGGAGTTTATAAACTGCCTCGGATACTTGTAACGGTAAAACATAGCCGCCCACATTTGGTGTTGTCCAACCCCGGGAACTATCGTTGCCTCACCTTTGGTAATTCTGTAAATTTCCTCTATCACATATTGGGGCTTTATAACCTCGTCGCTCCAATCGTAGGAGAGGGGATAATTTTTCTTCCAATACTCAATCTGTTGGAGCCACTTTTTCCTTTGAGCGGGATAAAGCACTTTAACCTTTCTCTTTTTGAGTTCCGCAATGAGTTTTCTAAGAATAATTTTGGCATCTCCGACTATGGGAACATCAACGTTGATGGTTTTTGAAATAGAAGCGGGGTCTATATCTATGTGAATGATTTTTGCTTCCGGAGCGAACTCGTCTATTTTTCCCGTAACGCGGTCGTCAAAGCGCGCTCCAACCGCTATTAGCAAATCCGAGTGGTATACCGCCATATTGGCATAGTAGGTTCCGTGCATTCCGAGCATTTGGAGCGAAAGGGGATGGGTTTCGGGAAAAGCCCCTTTTCCTTGGGTGGTGGTCGTTACGGGAATTTGGAGCATTTCCGCCAGTTCAACCAGTTCCTCTTGTGCGTCCGCATAAACCGCTCCACCCCCAACGTAAAGAACCGGTCTCTGGGAAGCTACTATTAACTCAACCGCCTTTTTTATCTGTTGAATATTTCCCTCGTAGTGGGGTTTGTAACCGGGTAAAGACTCTATAACCTCCCTGTCGGAAGGGATATCTACCGTAGACTTTTGTTGGGTTACATCTTTGGGAATATCAACCACAACCGGTCCCGGACGACCGGTGCGGGCTATGTAAAAGGCTTGGCGCAATTTAAGGGGAAGTTCTTCCACACTTTTTACCAAAAAGTTATGCTTGGTTATAGGGCGGGTTATACCGACTATGTCAACCTCTTGAAAGGCGTCGTTTCCTATAAGACCGGTGGGAACCTGCCCCGTTATAAATACCACCGGACGGGAATCCATATAGGCATCCGCTATGGCGGTTACCAAATTGGTTGCCCCCGGTCCCGAAGTTGAAAAGGCTACGCCTACCTTACCGCTGGCGGCGGCATATCCTTCCGCCATATGTCCCGCACCTTGCTCGTGCCGAGCCAATATGTGGACTATATCGCTACTAAAGAGGGCATCGTAAACTTCCATTATTGCCCCGCCGGGAACACCGAAAACGAGGTCTACCCCCTCCGTTTGCAAAACTTCTATAACAATGTCCGCACCCCTTCTTTCCTTAGCCATTTGCTTGAAAGTATAGCACTCGCCCCTAATCGTTGCGTAGAACGGAGGTAACCTTCTCCCGAACGGCGGAAAAGGCGGGAATAAGGGACGCCAAAAGGGAGAGGAATAGCACAAAAAACACCGTAAGGGTGACTTCCTTTAGCCCAAAAAGAATGGGAAGGTAGGGTGTGGTATAAAGCTCTTGGGGAACCCTAATAAGTTTGTATTTGTTCGCAACATAGGCGATTATCTCCGCAAAGGTCACCCCCAAAAGGCTACCTATCAAGCCAACCGTAATCCCCAAAAGCAAGACGAGTGAAAAGATAAATTTCCTCCCAACGCCGAAAGCCCTAAATATCGCAAAATCCACCGAAAGTTCTCTAACCTTTGCTATAAGTAAACTGGCGATGTTAAAGGAGGCAACCAAAACAATTAAGGAAACCACCAATAGCATTCCCAACTTTTCCAGTTTTAAGGCGTTAAAAAAATCCCTATTGGTGTCTATCCAAGTTGTTATAAATGCACCCTTAAAGTGGTCTTCCAAAAACTTTTCCACCTCTTTGGCGTCGTAAGGGTCTTTTAGTTTTATTCCAACTATAAAGTTGGAAGGTTTTAGAAAACTATTTAGGAAATTAAATTCTCCAACTCCCGAAGTGTCAAGATAGTAGTCACCGCTGGAGTATATTCCTCCAACCTCCAACCTCTTGATTTTGGGTAAAAATCCTATAGGCGTTATCCTCGCAACGGGGGAAATAACGGTAACTTTGGAGGGAGTTTCGTAAACCCCCACTTGTGATGCGAGCAAATTTCCGAGAATAAGACCTTTTGGTGTAAACTTTCCGCTAAATAAAACCCCTTTTCGGTTCAGCAGATTCTCAACGAAACCCTTATCGGTTCCCAAAATTACCGCACCCGCAATGTGTTTTCCCTTTTGCAAAATAACGGGAAAGGTTGCATACCAATAACCCTTTTGAACAAAGGGGTATTTTTTCACTTCATTTAAAAATTCTTCCGCCTCCCTTCGGGAGGATAAATAGGCGGTAACATGGGGGGTATTGATAAGGAGGTGTTTTTTTACGCTTTCCTCAAAACCGTTCATTATCCCTATCGTTACAAGGGTGGAGACCGTCGCCAAAAAAGTTCCAAAGAGGGCTGTATAGGTTGCGAATTTAGTCGTAGGTTTACCGCTAAAAAGGTAGCGGAAAACGAGTTTTAACAGAGGCATAAAAAGAATATTCACTTGAGGGTTTTAGCCAAAACCATAATTTTTTGGGCGGTTTCCTTAACCAATTTGTTATAAAAATTAAACTTCAATTCAAAAACCCTGTCGCAGTCGCCAAAAGGATAAACTTGAATTTCTTCTTCCAGTTCTTTTAGCCTGCTGTAAGACCTCATAAAGGTTTCAAATTCCTTTTTTAACTCGGGAGGTAGGTTTTTATTTTTTAATAAATTGGTCAAAACTATATAAACTTTGTGCGCATCTTTAAAAATCCGCTTTTGTTTGTTTAAAAGTTGCTTTTTAATTTCTTCGGGACAGCCGGTTTCTTCTTCCTCGGAAACCGCAATGGAGGGAACGGGGGCTTCCTCTTCTATTATTTCATATTCCTCTTCCTTTAAGGAAGTCGGAGACTCCCCCGAAGATGCCTTCTTACCCTTTTTGGATATTAAAATAGTTCCCCCTATTAAAACCACACCTACACCTATAGCGACGACCAACCAGATTTCCATTACACAGTTTTATTTTAAAATTGTATAGTTAAATAATAAAAACTTGAAAATAAATTCCAAGTGATGGTAAAATACTTTTCAAGGGGAGGTTCCTTGGAAAAGGCTGTCCCGCCCACAGATAACAAGAACAAAGGGAGCGGGGAAAACAGCCAAAACTAACTTAGGAGCTAAAAAGTATCCCCCGAGTCCATAAAATGGATAGGGGGTAGTAAGCACGCCTTAGAGCGTGCAGGGATGAACGGAGAAAGGGATTTTACTATCACCTGAAACATTTTTTCAAATTTTTACCCTTTCTCCGTTCCTTGCTGTCCGAACTTTTGTAGGTTTAAAAATTCCGTTTCAAAAATCTCAAAGTGTTTTTCCTCTTCCATTACCACCTTTTTAAACAGCTGTTCCGTTCCTATATCCCTTTCCGTTGTAATAACTTCCAAAGACCATTTGGAATACATTTCCACCGCTTCCGTTTCGCTCTTCATAGAAAATGGTCGCTGGAAACCCCGCATTTTTAATGGGGGGAGGAAAGCGACCAAGGGATAGAAAAAACTTGCAAACTCCAAAAGTTTGTCTATAATTTAAACACTAAGGCGGGTAGGTTCTTTAGAAACACAAGGGGAATAGGTAATTCCCTATTCTCCGCCCCGCAAGGGTTAAAAAGAAAAAAAACGATAAGAAAGTTTAGAAACCTTTTGGACAAATAAACAAAGATAAACCCCTTGTGAGGAGACAGGCAAACAAGCCGCCTGTGGTGGTAGCTACTCCCTTTTGGAGTGGCTACTGCCCAAAGTCAAGCCCCGCATCGGAGATGCGGGGTGGTTGACAGCCCATTCAAGCATATCTTTGGGGTCATGAATTTTTTCCACCGGTTTGGAAAGTTCTCCGAGTTTGGGTTCTCCACCGAGGAAGAGTATTCTTTCCGCAAAGACCTCTACGTGTCTCATTTCCTCTATAGCAATCCTCTTAAAGAGGTTGGCGAGAAGGTCGTAACCCATATCGCTTAGGACAAAGTGGAAATACATGTATTGGTGGAGGGCGGTTTCTTCCTCTTTAATGGCTTGATTTAAAAGTTCAATACTTTTCGGGTTTCTCATTTTAGGAAAATTAGCTCCCCAATCGTGAAAAGCAACCATTAACCCCCGAGTGGTTAAACTAAAACCAAAAATGGAGACCTACCGAGGTAAAAAGGTTATTAGGTTTTCCCTCCTCACCGAGGTAAAAAGGGTTTTGAGAAAGGGGAGACTCCACACCGTTTGTGAGGAAAGCAAATGTCCCAACATAGGGGAGTGTTTTTCAAAAAACACGGCAACCTTTTTGGTGATGGGGGATATATGCACCCGCGGGTGTAGGTATTGTTCTGTCAAGAAAGGACAGCCCAAACCTTTGGACAAAAACGAACCGAGGAATTTAGCCCTTGCGGTTAAAAGATTGGGACTTAAATATGTCGTCATCACCTCCGTTACGCGCGACGACCTGCCCGATGGCGGGGCAAGTCACTTTGCCCAATGTATCCGCTGGGTAAAAAAGCTAAATCCCGACGCAAAGGTTGAAGTTTTAACCCCCGACTTTAGGGGGGAAACCCGATATTTGGATACGGTTTTGAGGGAAAAACCTTTTGTGTTCAATTGCAATATAGAAACCGTTGAGAGGCTCTATCCCAAAATCCGCTTGGGGGGGAGGTATGAGTGGACTTTGAAACTCATTAAGTATTCAAAGGAGAACTATCCCAAAATTTACACAAAGAGCGGTTTAATGGTGGGTTTAGGAGAAACTTGGGACGATATAAGGAAAACTTTGGAAGACCTAAGGGAGGCGGGTTGCGATATACTCACGGTGGGACAATATCTGCAACCTACCAAAGCCCAAATGGAGGTAGTCAAAGAATATACCGAGGAGGAGTTTGAAAGGATAAGGGAAATGGCTTACCAACTCGGATTTAAATACGCCTTCGTGGGAAGGTGGGTAAGAAGTTCCTACAAGGCTTGGGAAGTGGTTAAGCCCTAAAAAAGGCGAAAAGGTAAACCTCTTTTGCCCCTCCCGCCTTTAGCAGTTTTGCCACCTCCGAAGCGGTTGCCCCGCTGGTGAGAAGGTCGTCTATAACCAAAATTCTCTTCCCGCGTAAGCGGGTTTTAAATCTCTTTTCAATTGAAAAAGTGTTTTTTACGAGCCGTTTCCTCTCTTCTATGTCCTTTGTCCGTGCCAAAGGCTTTCTTGCCAACCAGCGCCTCTTTAAGACTTTTTCCGCCTTTAGTTTGGCTCCCTTTATCATCTCCTCTACAGGGTCAAAACCGCGGGAAAACCAGAACCTCCAAGGGTTGGTAGGCACATAGGTAACCAAATCGGGTTTTTTATCCTTTATGTAACCCTCCAAAAGGGGTTTTGCCAAATTTCCCACAAAGCGGGCTAAACTTTTAATTCCGCCGAACTTTATGAGGGAAATCAATTTTTCCTCTCTCCACCCGTAGTGGGTAAAAGTTTTATATCCGTCCAAAAAGGGGAGTGTAATTTGGTCTTCTTCGGGTGAAGGTTTTAGAGAAAAGAGACAAACCTCGCAGAGGAAGGGGTTATTTTCTAAAGGCTTCCCGCAAAGGAGACATCTTTCGCAAAAGAGAATTCTCTCAAAAAACCTTTTTGGCATCAGCCCAAAGCCAGTCTATACCGTAGTAGTCTCTAACTTCGGGAAGCATTATGTGGACTATTACATCCCCGTAATCCAAAACCACCCAGCGGTTGTATTCCCTCCCCTCAACATGGTGGGGGAGTTCACCCGTTTGTTTTTTTATTTCCTCTTCAATGTAATCGCTTAGAGCCTTGGCGTGGGTTTCCGAGTTGGCGGTCGCTATTATAAAGTAGTCCGCCAAAGAGGTTAAACCCCTAACGTCCAGTGCGGATATGTTTTCCGCCTTTTTGTCGTCCAAAATCTTAACGATTTTTTCTACAAAAGCTTTTCTATCCATGACTGCTCTTCCTTTCCCTCCTTTTTAATTTTTAAAAGTAATTTGTAATATTTATCTTCTCCGAAACGCTCTTTGTAAATTTTTAGGTTTTCCTCCGCCTTTTGAAGCGAAGTTTGGGCTATCTTTTTCCACCTCTCCATTTGGGAGCGATAAAACTCTATCCTCTTTTGTATGTATTTTTTATCCCCTCCTTTGGAAAGCTCCTCTTTTAGTTCCCCTATTTTCTCCTTCCAGTATTCCTCCTTTTGGCGGGCGTATTGGGGAACCAAAAGGAGGTTTTTAATGTAGTGGAAGTAAACATCTTGGGTATTTATAAGGTTGGGATAGGTCAGGAGTAGGTATTCAAACCTCACCGCGGCGGGGTAGTAGTAACCGTATTCCTCATAAAATTTGGCGATAAGGTAATGATGTTTTACCAACTTGCGTTTGGCTTTATCTATAAGCTCCTCTATTTGGGGGCGGTATTTACTGTCGGGAAACATTTGGAGGAATTTTTGGGCTACCTCTATCGCTTTGTGGGTATAGTGTTGGTCCCTCCAAGGGTCGGGTGAAATTTTTAAATAGGAATTTATAAGGTAGAGGTAGGCAAGCTCTATATTGGGGGCGGTGGGATAGTAGGTTATGTAATCTTCAAACTCCAAGATGGCATCCTCATACTTTTCATCCTTATAGAGGGATAGAGCCAACTTAAACTTTAAATCCCTTATCTGGTCGGGCGAAAGGTAAGCCATTCCCCCTTCCGCTTTGCGCAAATACTCAATTGCACCCCCGTAGTCTCCTTGGTGGTAGAGTTTCACACCTTTGGCGTAATATTCTTGGGCTTCCTTTGCCTTTTGGGCTTCCGTTTTTTTCCCGCAAGAGGCGAGAAAAATTGCCAACCCGCAGAGGAGTAAAAATTCTTTTCTAACTCCCATTGTTTAGTGTTTGATTTTAAAACCGTTGTATCCTAAGCGGTTTATGTCCATTTTTTTAGCCTCCCTAAGGGGTAAAAAAATAGATAGGTTCCCCGTTTGGCTTATGCGCCAAGCGGGAAGGTATATGAAAGACTACCGAAGGTTGAGGTCTAAGGTAAACACCTTTTTGGAGTTTTGTTCAAATGTAGACCTTGCGGTGGAGGTTACACTCCTTCCCGAACGGGTTTTGGGAATTGACGCCCTTATCCTCTTTTCGGACATTCTCGTTCCCCTTCTACCTTTGGGGGTAAAGGTGGAATTTAATCCGAAGCCGTTTTTAAAGTCCCCACCGATAGAGGAACTAAAAGAGTTTGACCCCGCAAAGGTGGACTTTGTCTTTGAAACCATCAGGAGGGTTAAAGAAAAAAGCGAACTCCCCCTTATAGGGTTTGCGGGTGCGCCCTTTACCCTCGGTGCGTATATAGTGGAAGGACAAACCTCACGGGAGTTTCTAAACATAAGGAAACTCTACCACTCCGATAGGGAGAAATTTCACCTCCTAATGGAGAAACTAACGAAGATGACGGAAGAGTATCTTTCCGCGCAAATCTCCGCGGGAGTTGATGCGGTTCAACTCTTTGACAGTTGGGCTTTTATCCTTTCACCATCTGCGTTCAGAGAATACTCCAAACACCTAAGGAGGCTTATTGAAAACCTTAAAAGGAAACACCCCGAAGTTCCCGTTATTTACTTTTTCCGCGGTAGCGGGCATCTGTTTGAAATCGCCAAAGACCTTCCCGCGAACGCCCTCTCGGTGGATTGGACTATAGATATTGAAAAACCTTTAAAGGAAGCCCCAAACAAAGCCCTTCAAGGAAACTTAGACCCCGCCCTTTTGTATGCCAACAAAGAGGTTATAGAAAGGGAAGTCGCAAAATTCCTCCAAAAGGTTGCAAGCCATAGAAAAACCCTTTATGTATTTAACCTCGGACACGGACTTTTGCCCGATAT
>QOAS01000061.1 GCA_003972855.1 Gammaproteobacteria bacterium
CCCTTCTTTTACCGCCGAAGGCGGCTTCTTCAAATATCCTTTCAAATATATTCCCGCCGAAAAATTCTTTAAACAGCTCTTCAAAATTTACCTGACCGCCAAAACTTTCGCGAAAGTCCCCGCCTTGGGGAGGGACTTGTCCTTCAAAGACCGCATGTCCATACATATCGTAGAGCTTTCTCTTTTCGGGGTCGGACAAAACTTGGTAAGCCTCGTTTATTTCTTTAAACTTCTCTTCACACTCAGGTTTTTTGCATATATCGGGGTGGTATTTCCTCGCCAGTTTTCTATATGCCTTTTTTATCTCCTCTTGCGAGGCGTTCCTCGGCACCCCTAATATCTCGTAGTAATCTTTTTTTATCGCCATACCTACTATTAAATTTAACAAAGGTAATATAAAGTCCTTGATAGGGAAAATGTCAATTTAGGAACTCCATTTTGACTTATAATTTTCTGTCTCAACCTCTGCGGGAAAAATGGGGAACTGTCTCAACCAACTGCAGGAGAGGATTAAATATTGTTTCAAAAATACCCACCTCTTGGAAATAGCCCTAACCCACATATCCCACTCAAAGGAAAACAAACTTCCCTACAACTACGAAAGGTTGGAGTTTTTGGGAGACAGCATAGTAAACTTTCTGTTGGTTGATTTACTCTACGAAAGGTTTTCCCGCCTTCCCCTCGGAAAGCTTGCAATGATAAAAGCCTACCTTATTTCCGAACAGTTCCTTTCGCGGTTGGCAAAAAAGTGGAATTTATCCAAATTTATAAAAGTCAGTAAGAGTGAAGAGATAAAAGGGAGAAAGGATAGTCCTTCGGTTCACGCGGATGTTTTTGAGGCGGTTTGGGCGGCAATTTACATAGACAGCGGGAGAAGTATAGACTTCGTTAAAAGGCTTTTTAGATACCACTTTGAAAGGGAAGTTACGGAAGCTATAAGAAACGGCGATTTTTATACCGATTTTAAAACCCTCCTGCAGGAAATAACCCAAAGCCTCTATAGGGAAAAACCTACTTACAGACTCCTAAAGTCGGAAGGTCCCGCCCACGACCAAACCTTTACCGTTGAATGTCTTATAAAGGACTTTAGAACCACCGCGGAGGGAAAAACCAAAAAGGAGGCGGAACAAAAGGCGGCTAAAAAGATGATAGAGCAATACTTTAAGGAAATTTTTGAAAAGAAAAAACTTTAACAGCCGTTTTTTAAAATCTCCTCCGCGGGAATGCAGGTTTTGAGGGAATTTTCCAAATTTTGTAGGTTATCTATTTCGCCTAACTCTATGTTGTAATAAGCTATTACGTAAAGGGCTCCTTTACCGAAAAAGTTTT
Source organism: Gammaproteobacteria bacterium (assembly GCA_003972855.1). Classification (GTDB taxonomy): domain Bacteria; phylum Aquificota; class Aquificia; order Aquificales; family QOAS01; genus QOAS01. Next base: position 1,330 of record QOAS01000061.1, read on the forward strand.
TACCGAGCAAAAGACATTTCACCTTTTTGCAAGCTAAGTTTTCCACAAAATTGGCACAACTTCCCCTTTCCAAAGTGAGGGGTTTTTCCAAAGTTAAACTTCCGAGTTTCTTTAAATCCTTCCCATCGTAGGAGTAAAGTTCCACCTTTCTGCACTTTAGGGGGTCTTTGCAAGGCTTTCCGTCATCCGTCAAGAGGACCGCGAAAATCTTTTCCCCTTCTTGGGGTGGTTCAAAGTGAACCAACAGCCTTTCAATGAAGGGAACTTTCCTTTTGACTTCCTCCTCTATTTGGTGAACTATCTCGTGAGCTTTCTCAAAGTTGTCGGTTTTAAGTATCAATTCCAACTCTATGAATTTGTAACCGCCCGAACTTCTACCGGTTATTGATTTCACCTCCCCCACAAGGGGGTGGCTTTGAACTATTTCTTTCACCTCGTCCAAGGTTTCTTTATCTATGGTGGCGTCAAGGAGAACCTTTAGGGCGTCCAAAGCGATTTCCAATCCCGCGTGGAAAACGAGGGCTACTATAAATAGAACCGCTACTTTTTCAATTATCGGAAAACCAAAGTAGTTACCCAAAATACCTACCAAAACGATAACGGAGGAAAACATATCGGTCTTTATATGCTGGGCATCCGCTATTAAGCTGGGGGAGTTTAGCTCCTCTCCCTTCTTTCTTTCCCAGCGGGAAAAGAGAAAGGTTAAAACTATCGTGAGAACCACCGCAAAAAGAACTAAAGAAAGGTTTTCCACATGGCGGACTTTTCCCTCAAGGAGGACTTCTTTCACTATTTCAAATCCCGCAAAAAATATGGCAAAGGCACTTATAAGGGCGACCAAGTTTTCAACCTTGTAAAGTCCGTAGGGAAACTTATCGCTTTTAAAGTTGGCTATAACTATTCCCACGTAAACCGATACCGCACCCGCCAAATCCGCCAAAGAGTGGATGCCGTCCGCAACCAATGAGGAAGAACCACCGATAATACCCGCTGTTATTTTTGTAACCGAAAGGAAAAAATTTAGGAGAATTGACATTAAGGCTATCTTCTTTTTTTCGCTCACCAACCTTTCTCGGTCTAAAACTTTTTCCATTTTTCCCTCCGAAGGGTTTTAATTTTTTATCAAAAGATGGAATTTCGGTTTCCGCAAACCGTTATAGGTTACCTAAGGAGCTTAAAACCATTTGAGTTAATACTTTTTTTCGGCTATCCCTTGCTGTTTTTGCTTTCAACTTTCCTACTGAAGTGGATTGTTAATAAAAGAAAGGTAAAATCCGCCCAAGAAAGGGCTTCTTTCTTTGCGGTGGACGCTTTGTTATTTGCAATCTTGGGAATTTTTATTTTCAACTATTTGGAAGACCCGATACTGAAAATCCTCTTTAGGGATACGTTTATCTCTTTAACCGCCTTGGCTTTGGCGGGTTCGGTATTTTCCGTTGTCCAACTTTGGTGGAGTTTGAGAATTTTAACCTACGTAGGTTTGGTTTTAGCCCTTCTTGTGGAGTTTGTAATTATCTTTTCAACCGACATAGGGCTTATAAAGGTTCTAATCCCCGTAAGGAAGTTCCTCATATTGGTTTCGGTTTACCCAATCGGGTTGGCTTTGGTTGAACTTATCCACCTAAAGAGACTTCAGAGGGTTTTAACCTTTTTATACACCTCTTTGTTCGTTCTCATCGGTATTCTCTGGGAGCTAAACATTGTAGACTTTGACACCAGGGCGTTTATTGGAATAGGTATTTTCACCGTTGCGTCCCTCATATTTTCTTGGTATGTAACCCAAGGGGTTATTCTTCTTAAAAAGAAACTGAAAGAGTGGTATTTTGACGAGGAAGACAGCCAACCCCTTATATCCCACTCCAAAAGGCTTGCTTTCTTAGTCCTCCTTTACATTTATTGGAGTTCCTCCTTTCACTTTTTTAACTTTGAATCGGTTGCCCTGAAACTTAAAGAGTGGACTTTTATTGACACCAACGTTGTGAGGATATCCCTTTACAACCTCCTAATAGCCTCCTATATCTTTGCGGTTCTCTACAGCCTTATAAATCTTCTCAAAAAAGCCCTCAAGCTCCTATTTAAGCCCGAGGAAAGAGAGGAGAAGGGCGGAGCTTTGGAAACGGTGGTTTACAACCTCGGAATTCTCTTTGCGGTATCGGTATTTTTGGTTCAATTAGGTTTAACTTGGAAGGTTATTTTACCCCTTGCGGGTGCGTTGGGTATAGGTTTGGGTTTCGGTTTGCAGACGATACTAAACAACTACGTAAGCGGTTTTATTATGATGTTAAGCAAAAACATCAAAGTGGGGGATTTCGTGGAGCTTCCCGGAAACGCGGGGAATTTTGTAAACAATACCTCCAATACGATATTCGGAAGGGTGGAAGACATTAGCGTTTTAACCACCCGTATAAAAACCTTGGACGGAATAGACATTCTCGTTCCCAACTCAACCTTTATAGGTCAGCAGATAATAAACTACTCCTTTAGGAACCCCTACATTAGGGTTAGGTTTCCCTTTGGGGTTGCCTACTCTTCCGACCCCCAAAAGGTGAAGGAAATATTGTTAGATTTAGCCTATAAGTGTCCCTGGGCTAAAAATTACTACAAACCACCCCAAGTATGGTTTTACAAAATGGATAGTAGCGCCCTCATATTCCACCTGATGTTTTGGATTGATATAAGGGAGCTGTGGAGGAGTGCCCACGCTACCCTTTCCTACTCCCTAACCGATTGGGTTTACACCAACGGGTGGTATAAACTCAAAGAGGCGGGTATAGAGATACCTTTCCCCCAAAACGACCTTTGGTTTAGAAACGAACTTAAAGTGGTTTTGGAAAAGGAGGACGGAACACCTTTAGCCTTTTTGGAAAATAGACCCCCAAGGGGTGGAAGGGAAGATGCTTCCCCCAAAGGTGAAAAGGAAACTAAAGAAACCGATTGAGGTCGTTATAGCCTTCGGGTGCAACATAGGGGATTGCAAAAAACAGATAAAAACCGCCCTTAGTTTGGTAAAAAAGGAGGTAAACATAAAAGGTGTTTCCCCTTTATACCGCTCCAAACCTTACGGGGTTAAAGACCAACCCGACTTTTACAACGGCGTTCTTTACGGGTTTACCCGTCTTTCCCCCTACGGGCTTTTGAAGTTTCTAAAGGAAATAGAAAAAAAGGTGGGTAGAAAGGAAAGGTGTCGCTGGTGCGAAAGGGAAATAGATTTGGACATAATCTATTACGGAAAACTTTCGGTAAATTTTGAAGATTTGAAAATTCCCCATCCCGACCGCTTTAATAGGGATTTCGTTTTGCTTCCCGCGGATTGGCTTACGCCCACCCTAAAAGACCCCGTTCTCCTGAAAACCCCCAAGGGGCTTATAAAGAGATTTCTAAAATGTCTTTAAATTTAAAAGTTAAATGAGCATATACGACAGGGACTACTACGGAGAGGAGAGGAAAAAGGTTAAGGTAGAAAGAACCTACATAGAAATAGAGGTTCAACTGCAGGAGCAACAAAAACTCTTAGACCAAATCTTTGACCTCATAAAGATACTTAGGCAAGAAAGGAAGGAACTTTTAAAGCGGATAGAGGCTTTGGAAGAGGAAAACCGCAAATTGTGGGAAGCCCTAAAGAAACTCCAAGGGTTGGACGGTTAAATGAAAACCTTTCGGGGTTTCCGTTGGAGGTTTCTCTTCAAAGAAATTGTTCCTCCCCAAGATTTGACCGCCAAATATGGGCGTCTTTTAGCCCAACTTTTGGTCAATAGGGGTTTTAGCGAACCTCCCGCGGAGAGTTCGGTTTCTTTCCACGCCCAAAGTGTTCCGAATTTAGGCGAAGCGGGGGAGAAAATACTAAACGCGGTTAAAAAGGGAAAACCCATTTTCCTCTTTGGGGACTACGATGTGGACGGACTTACCTCCACCGCCCTTATGTTTAAACTTTTAAAACGGCTCGGAGCAAAAAGGGTTTTTCCCGTAGTCCCCGAAAGGTCGGAAGGTTACGGACTTTTACCACCCTTTGTTGAAAAGTTTTACAAACTGACCGGCGGAGGACTCATAGTAGCCCTTGACAACGGAACAAAAGAGGTGGAAACGGTAAAGTTTGCCCAAAAGTTGGGTTTTGAGGTTGTAATCTTTGACCACCACACGCCGGGTGAACAGCTTCCCCCCTGCACTTTGGTAAATCCGAAAATTTCCCCAAACTCGCCCCAGTTTTTAAAAGATTTGTCCACCGTAGGGTTGGTTTACATATTTGCCAAATACCTTGAGAGGTCGGGTTTTACCTATATAGACCCCTCTTGGGTGGATTTACCGGCATTGGGAACCATTGCGGATGTTTCTCCCCTTACCTCCCTAAACTCAAAGTTGGTCAGAAAGGGGCTTAAGTTTCTAAACCGAAGGGAAACCTCCTCGGTGGGATTAAAGATACTTTTACAAAATTTGCGTTTGGAAAATCTAAACGAAAACGACATAGCCTTTCGGTTGGCTCCCCGCTTAAACGCCTTTGGAAGAATGGAGAAAGCCCGCAGGGGTCTCAAATTCCTAATAACGGAAAACGAAAAGGAAGCCCAAAAACTGTTTGAGGAAATGGAAGCTTTGAACAACCGCAGGAAAGAAATTACCGAAAGGGTAACCCGTAAGGTGATTCAATATTACGAGCAAAACCCTTCCAAGGCTCTCATATATGTTGGCAGGATACCCAAGGGGATTTTGGGAATCGTTGCGGGACGGGCAACATCCCTTTTGGGAGTTCCTTCGGTGATTTTTTCCACCGACGGGCAGGTAGCGGTAGGCTCTTCCCGAGCCCCCGAAGGGATTAATATCGTAAAGGTTTTGGAAAAAATCTCCCCCCTTATGGAAAGGTGGGGGGGACACGCCCAAGCGGCGGGCTTGTCTCTACAGCACAAAAATCTTGAGCTTTTTAAATCCGCCTTTTTAAGGGAAATAGAAAAGTATCCCACCCCTACCCCAACCCTTGAAGTGGATTTTCCGCTCCAGCCCAAACACCTTAGGGAGAATGAATATGTAAGAGACTCCTTAAGGAGACTGCAACCTTTCGGGGCGGGAAATCCCTATCCCCGTTTTGTGTTTGAGGATATTCTCTTGGACTTTAAGAGAACCCGTTACGGCTTTACCCTCCACTTTGAGAGGAATGGAAAACTTTATATGAACGCCACCGATAGGGAGGAAAGTATACCCCAGCACCTCAAAGGGAAGAAATTAAGGGTGGTCTATTCGGTGGATAACGCGGAGCGTTTGGATTTGCACATAGAGGATTTCGTTTGGATTTAAACGAAAAAGGGAGAAAAGAAGAGATTACTGACCGAGTTCAAACCTTACGAATCTTACAACTTTAACGGTTCCACCCGCTTTTTTGCCGACTTCCGCTATAAGCTTTTCAATGGATTTTTTATCGTCCTTGATGAAGGGTTGATGCAGTAAAACTTTCTCCTGATAGAACTTTTTGAGTTTTCCTTCCGCAATTCTTTCAAGGATGTGTTCGGGTTTTCCTTCCCTTTTAGCTTGCTCTATGTAGATTTCCTTTTCCTTTTCAATAACTTCCGCGGGGATTTCTTCGGTGGTTAGGTATTCGGGACGCATTGCCGCAATTTGAAGGAGAATATCCTTTACGAGCTGTTTAACCTCTTCCTTTCCGCAAATTTCCGCGGGCTGGCATTCAACCTCCACCATAGCGCCTATTCTTCCCGGAGGATGGATGTAGGTCGCTACCAATTTTCTTTCTTCGGGAGCGTCAAAGCGGGCAAACCTTTTTATCTGAATGTTTTCTCCAATTTTGGCTACAGCTTCCTTAATAAAGGTTTCAACGTCTTTATCTTCTTGGATTTCGGTCTTTTTGAGTTCTTCTACATCGCCGAGACCTACATTTTTAAATTTGTCCTCTTTGGCTATTAGCTCCGCTATTTGTTTTGCATAGGTTTGGAACAGTTCGTTTCTCGCAACGAAGTCGGTTTCGCAATTTATTTCAAGGAGAACACCTTTATTTTCATCGCCAAACGCTACAACCAAACCTTCTTTGGTTTCGCGGGAAGCTTTTTTAGCCGCTTTAGCCAAACCTTTTTTTCTCAAAATTTCTTTAGCCTTTTCAAGGTCTCCACCCGCTTCCTCCAAAGCCTTTTTGCAATCAAGCATTCCCGCACCGGTCATTTCCCTAAGCTGTTTTACCAATTCCATAGAAACTTTTGCCATTTTTCCCTTACCTCCCAAAGCAGTTTTATTTTATGGAGTTGCCCTTTAAAGGTTCCCGTTTAAAATCTTTGGAACCTCTTTGAGTTTTACATTTCCCATTTCACGCCACAGGGTTTCCATTAATGCATTTTCCCACCTATTTAGGGCTTTTTTATAGGCATCCACCGCGGAGTAGGCTAAGTATCTTTCTCCCTCCGAATAGGACATTTATAGAAAATTTGCGGGTTAAAACCCCGTATCTATTGATGCGGGAATACAGCCCGCCCCCTAAAGGGGGTGACATCTTAAAATTTTGGATTAAATCAGATACCTAACATACCCGCCGATAGCGGGCATAGATAACAAAAAAGCCCGCTACACCAACGGCTAAAGGCGGGTATGTAGGCTGAAAGTAGCTCCGCTATCCCGCTGTATGGCGGGATAGGTAGGAGAGCGGATAGGGCTTTAGCACTCAACTTTTCAGCCAATTTGGTTAGGACTTTTGCGGTCACCTTAAAGGTAATTTTTTCCGCCAGTTTTATAGCCACCTTTTGGGTTGTTTCGGTTGCGATTTTTACAACTATTGCGGAAGTTACCAATACCCCTACCTTGGCGGAGATTCTTTTCGTTACATCGCTCTTTTCTATATCTTCCTCGGTGAGGTCTTTTAGCTCACCTTTTTGCACCAACCGTGCGGAGATTTTTTTTAGACTCCCTAAGGAGTTCTTCTTGGTATTTTTAACGCACAACTCGGAAGGTGTTTTTCTTAAACTCCTCCACCCTTCGGTTGGCATAGGGAATAACCCTCTCCTCAACAAGGTGGGAAATTTCCTTATCGTTCACCAAGTAGGTTTTAACCTTTTGCAGAACATACCTTTCCAGCTCGGAATTCTCGGCACACTCCGATAGGTTTTCAACTTTTCCCGATTTTAAGTTGATAAGACATTGGACTTTACTTTTGGTGTCCATTGCCTTTTTAAAAACCGCGATGTAGTCGGTATCTATTCCTACCACGCAGTTGGGACATTTTTTTTCTAAAACCTCGTCAAGGTGGCGAAAAATTTTTCCTACAATCCTTTGATGCTTAAAAGAGGGTGAAGCCAAAGCGTAGGGAATACCTTCTATGAGTTCCCAATCGCCTTCCCACCTTAGGTAATCCTTAACGGTATACCGCGGGGGGATATCTTAAGGCAAGGTTCATAGAAAATGGTTGCTGGAAACCCCGCATTAGAAATGCGAGGAGGAAAGCGACCAAAGGATAGAAAAAAACTTGCAAACTCCAAAAGTTCGTCTATAATTTAAATACCACGGCGGGTGGGTTTTTTAGGAACACAAGGGGAATAGGTAGGTTCCCTATTCCCCGCCCCGCAAGGGTTAAAAAGAAAAAAAGCAATGGCAAAGTTTAAAAACCTTGCGGGTTAGACAAATAAACAAAGATAAACCCCTTGTGAGGGAACGGGCAAACAACCCGCCTGTGGTGGTAGTTACTCCCTTTTGGAGTAGCTACTGCCCGAAGTCAAGCCTCGCATTGGAGATGCGGGGTGGTTGACAGAAAGAAAATCTATTCCAAACTTTTAAAGGTTTCGTATAGCCTCCAAATCTCCTCAAGGGCAAGTTGATGAACCCTCGCGTCGGGGGAAATGCCTGCCTTCCGCAAAACCTCGGGAGGAAATTTCTTTCTAAGCATCTTTTTGGGTTGGGAAAAAAGTTTTTCCAAAAACCCCTTGTAGTCTTCCAAATCAAAGGGTGGAGGATTTACCTTAGGGGTGAATTTGACAACCGCGGAAACCACCTTGGGTGGAGGAAAGAAAAACCGAGGAGGAACACTGGTTAAGTATTGACTGTCAAAAAAGGTATTTACAAAGATTCCTAACCACGAAGGTTTACCCTTTAGCGTTAATCTTTCCGCCACCTCCTTTTGAACCATATAGACCGCCCTTTCTACGCAATCTTTGGAAAAAACGGTGTTTAAAACTATAAGGGAGGCAACGTTGTAGGGGAGATTTCCTACCAACTTCAGTCGTTGGCAAAATTGGCAAAAACTCAGTTCGGTGGCGTCTTTATTTATTAACTCAAAGTTGGGGTATTTTCCAAATTTT
>QOAS01000043.1 GCA_003972855.1 Gammaproteobacteria bacterium
AAACCTTTTCCAAAGGAATAAAAGAAACGTCAATGGTAATTAAATCCACCTCTTCGGGTATGTGTTTATTGGTAACACTACGGGCGTTGGTTTTTTCGTAAGAAATCACCTTTGGGTTTTGCCTTAGCTTGTAGTCCAACTGACCCGTTCCCACGTCTACCGCATAGACTTTTTTTGCACCCCTTTGAAGCAAACAATCGGTAAATCCCCCCGTTGAGGCTCCTATATCCAAACAAATGAGGTCTTTAACATCCAACTTAAAACTGTTTAGAGCTTTTTCCAATTTATAACCTCCGCGGGATACATACTTCATCTGTCCCTTAAGTTCTATTTGCACGTCTTGGGGAAACCTTTCACCCGCTTTGGAAACCCTTTGACCATTTACGAAAACCAAACCCGCCATTATAAGGGCTTGTGCTTTTTCCCTCGTGGGCGCCAAACCCTTTTTTACCAAAAGCTTGTCAATCCTTTCCTTCTTTTCTCCCATTGATAATTAAAGCTACTGGCGATGTTTAAAGGTCTTTATATTCACATTCCTTTTTGCAACCAAAAGTGTCCCTATTGCGACTTTTTTTCCGTAACTTCGCGGGAGATAGATTTTGAAACTTATTTCAAAGCCCTTTTGGAGGAGGTAAAAATTTACTCCAACCTTTACAGGTTTTCCCTTCAAACGGTTTACTTTGGCGGTGGAACTCCCTCTTTAATTCCCCCCACTTTGTATGAGAAGTTTTTTAACGAGTTGGGAAGGATTTTAGACCTCTCCTCCCTAAAGGAGGTAACCATAGAGGTAAACCCCGAAAGTTATGTTTTAGAGGACTTTAAACGGCTAAGGGGGATAGGTTTTAATAGGGTTTCCGTTGGGGTTCAAAGCTTTTTGGACGAAAACCTTAAAAGGCTTGGAAGGAAACACACCTCCAAACACTCTTTAAGAACCTTGGAAAACGCCTACACGGGGGGTTTTAAAAATATCTCCGTAGACCTAATTTGGGGACTTCCGCAACAGACCGAAAAACAGCTCCGCAAGGAGTTTGAAATACTTAAACAAACCCCCGCGGTTCACCTTTCCGCCTATCTTCTCACCGTTTACGAGGAAACGCCCTTTGCCCTTCTCCAAAAGGAGGGAAAGTTAAACCTGCCTTCCCAAGAGCGGATAGAAGCCTTATACGAAACCCTTTTGGAGGAAACCGAAAAACTGAACTTTGAAAGGTATGAAATCTCCAACTTTTCCAAAGGGGGGGAATTCAGAAGCCTTCACAACCTCCTTTATTGGAAAATGGAACCATTCCTCGGCATAGGGGCGGGAGCTTGGAGTTTTGACGGAACCAAAAGATGGGCTAATGTCAAAAACCTTAAACTATATGCGGAGAAGCTTTTAAAGCGGAAAACACTCCCCGTGGGGGAGGTTGTAAATCTAACGGAAAGGGAACTTAAAAAGGAAGCTATCATTCTCGGACTTAGAACCACCGAGGGTGTTCCCTTAAGTTGGGTCAAAGACCTTTTGCCCGAGGAGGTTATAAGGGAATTCTTTGTCCAAAAAGGTGAGAAAATAGCGTTCAACAAAAGGGGATTTCTCGTTTCCAACGCCATCCTTTCTATGCTCGTTTGAAGGTTTAAAATTTACCGCTTATGTCCGACCTTCTCAATAAACCCTTAAAGGATTTTTTAAAAGAAAACAAACTCTCCGTAGGGGATAACGTCATTTTCCTGTTTAAAGCCCTCGGGTTGGAAGATAAGGTTAATCTGAAAAAACTTGAGGAGGATTTGGGCGAAGTCGCCAAAATGTCCAAGTCCAAGGCAAACATTGTAGACCCCGAGAGCGTTATAGAAAAATACGGTGCGGACACGGTAAGGCTTTACATACTCTTTGCCGCACCGCCCGAGAGGGATTTTGAATGGATAGAGAGCGGTATAGAGGGAGCTTACCGCTTTTTAAACCGCCTTTGGAATTTCGTAATAAAAACCTTACCCCTTATAAGGGAATTGGAATCCGAAAAGATTAACCCCGAAGGTTTATCCAAAGAAGGTAAAGAGCTACGCAGGAAAACCCACTGGACTATTAAAAAATTTGCCCAAGAAATGGAAAAAAATTACCAGTTCAACACCGCCATAGCGTCGGTTATGGAACTTCTAAACCTATTGGAGGATTTTGAACCCCAAACCCAAGAGGATAAAAAAGCCATTAAAGAAGCGGTTGAAGTGGTTCTTAAACTTCTGTATCCGATAACACCCCACATATGCGAGGAACTATGGGAAAGGCTCGGAAAGAAAACCCGCTTACACGAGGAAAGTTATCCAGCCTACGACGAGGAAGCCTTACGCCAAGAAGAGGTAGAAATTCCCGTTCAAATTAACGGAAAAGTTAGGGCTAAGGTTACCATTCCCTTCGGGGCTACCCAAGAGGAGGCTTTGAAAATAGCCCAAGGGCAACCCAACGTTCAAAAATACTTGGAAGGAAAGGAGATAAGAAAGGTTATTTATATCCCCAATAAGCTGATAAACATAGTGGTCAAATAGGGGTTTAAACCTTAAAGAGAATGTAGGCTATATTGTCCCTATCAATATTCTTTCTCCTTTTGGAGGTTTTAAATAGGAAATTGAGACGGTCGCTGAGTTCCTCTACACCCTTCTCCGCGTGGGTTACAAAAAATTCCTTTAACTCCTCGGGAGTCAGTAATTTTTCTATCCCGTCGGACACGAGCAGGTATATATCGCCGGGAATCACTTTTCCCCTTTTTATAACAATGGGAGGATTCCAATCGGTTCCCAAAGCCCTTACCTTTTTGCGTCCCTTTCTCTCCTCAACGGTATCTTCCGTAAGCAATCTCAATTCACCCTTTCGGTATCTGTAAATTTTACTGTCCCCGCTGTGTCCTATGATGAAGTTGTCACCTTTTAAAAACATTGCGGAGAGGGTGGTTCCGCTAATCCCACCCATTTCGTAAACCGCGTTCATTACCTCCTTGTTGGCTTTCTTAAAAATCTCCTCTATCTCTTCCTTGTCAAATTCTTTAAGGGGGAAATTTTTTTCCAAAACTTCCAAAGCCTTTTCCGCCGCTACCGCACCGAAACCGCTATCACCCATACCGTCCGCTATGGCAAAAAGTTTTTGGTCTTTTTCCTCAAGGAAGAGAATGCGGTCTTCAAAATTTTGTTTGTCCCCAATGTTCATATTGGTGGCTATTTGAAAGCTCGTCATCCCTTATCACCCCAATTTTTTTAAATGGGTAAGGAGTTGCTCCGCAGTGCGATACCTTTGGAAGGGATTAATTTTAACCATCTTGGAGAAAATCTCCTTAAGCTCGGAGGGTAAACCTTCGGGGAAATTAACTTTTCCCTCTCTATTTCTCTTTAGTTCCTCCGCGGGAGTTTCAGCCTTAAACGGATGCCTTCCCGTCAGCATATAGTAGAGGAGACACCCCAAGGAGAATATATCGCTACTTCGGTGTATTTCCCCTCTAAAAACTTCGGGGGCTATGTAACCCACCGTTCCCTTTATGTCCAAAATACCGCTGTAGCCTCTCGGTTTGAGAAGACCGAAATCTCCCAATTTCCAAATCCTTTTTTCATCTTTAAATTGGGCGAGGACATTTTCGGGTTTTATATCAAGATGGATATACCCGAGGCGGTGAAGGTAGGAAAGTCCTTCGGCTACCTGCTTTAAAATTTCTACCGCCTCTTCCGCGGTGAGTTTTCCACCTTTTTCTTCCACGTACCCCTTTAGGTCTCCTCCGTCGCAATACTCGTAAAGGATGTAAATTTTTCTTCCCCTGCGGGAGGTAAAGTAGTGGTGCAGTTTTACCAGATGGGGGTGGTCTATCAAAAGAACATTTTGTGCCTCGTTCAATAGTTGGTTTAAAAATAGCTGGTCGCGGGCTTCCTTTAAGGCATAGGTTTTTCCGTTTCTCGTATCCCTTACTAAGTAAACATTCCCAAACCTACCCTCTCCGAGTTTTTTTAAAACCTTAAACCGGTTTAGGAGAATAATTTTTCCACCCCCCTCGGTAACCAATTCCATTACTCACACCCGTTTTAAAGGTAGTCTTCCCCTTTTAACTTTTCAACGATGGAAATTATAGAAATTGCCAATTTTTGCTTGCAAAAACATAGGAGTTTCCGCAAAAATTAATATTTTCTTTATTTTGAAATGATAAATGGGGAGAGGGTTCTTTTAGAAGAGTATGCCAAGCTCAAAAACCTTGAAAAGACCGTAGAGCTAAATTTAGCGGTTTTGGAAGATTTTGAAAATCTGCTAACGGAAAATTTGGAAGAACTGGAAGAGTATTTACAAATGGTCATTGAAGAGGAAAAACTCCTTTTGGAAAAATTAAGGGCATTATTAAAAGTGCTTAAAAAAAACATCGCCTTTCTCCATTCCCTGATGGAAACCGTGTGGGAAGACATAGAGTTTTGTATGCTGAAGTTGGCTTTTCACAGGGAACTTCCACCGGTTGAGGAACTAAAAGGGAAAATCGTCGGTAGTTTTCAACAAAGATTGGACACTTTAAGGGACTTTTTACTATTGCAAACCTCGCTGTTTGAGGAGGAACTAAAGAAGTATCACTTAAATGGAAAAGTTCCTTTGGAGGTATACATATCGTTCCTTGACAAAATGACCGAATTCAATAAACAAATTTATGGATAATTTAAAAATTCAAAAACTTAAGGAGGTGTAAAAGCTGAGTAACTTGGAAAGGAGGTATAGGGTAAACCGCCAAATAAGGGCTAAAGAGGTTAGGGTTATAGACGAAAATGGACAAAACTTGGGGATAATGCCCATCAAGGAAGCTTTAGCCCTTGCGGAGGAAAAAGGGCTGGATTTAATTGAAATAGCCCCCACCGCCAAACCGCCCGTATGCAAAATAGCGGACTACGGAAAGTTCAAATACGAAATGAAAAAGAAAGCCAAGGAGGCTAAGAAGAAACAGAAAACCATAGAGGTAAAAGAACTGAAGATGAGAGTCGGTATTGAGGAACACGACTATCAGGTGAAACTTAAGCAACTCAAAGAATTCCTTGAGGAGGGTAACAAGGTTAAACTCCGTATCATCTTCAGGGGAAGGGAAAACCTAAGACCGGAGTTGGGAGAAAAATTGGTTCAAAGGTTTTTAGAAGATGTGGGCGATTTAGGACAGTTGGAGAAAAAACCTTCCAAAGAAGGTAGGTTTATGATAGCGGTTTTTGCTCCCAAAAAGAAAAAATAGTGTTAAAATGGAACTTTTTGGAGGTTGAGTAATGCCCAGAGTAGGTGGAAAGGTAAAGACCAACAGAAGTTTGGCTAAAAGGATAAAACTCACCAAAAAGGGGAAAATCAAAAGGTGGAAGGGTGGTTACTCCCACTACGCACTAAGAAAGGATAAAAAATACAAAAGACAGGCTAAAAAAGCGATTATTATGGAAAAGAAACACCCCAGATACGATAAAATCATCAAAATGATAGAACCTTCCCTCTAATGGATGCCCTTTTATAAGTTTCTAACCTTAATAGTTCTCTCTTTGGTTGCCTCTTATCTACTTTCTAAAACGGTTGAAAGCTCTTTAAAAATCCGAGGATTAAGGGAGAGGCAAATCAAATTTTATAAAACGCTTTCTTTTTTAGTTTCCTTTTTATTGTTGTTACTTTTGGGGTTGTTCTCCTAAAACAATTTAACCTCTTATGGAAAAGGAATTTTTTATTAAACGTATAAAGGAACTTATAACTTTAAATTACCGCATTGGTAAGGTCTATTTTGGATTGAAAACCGCCAAGGAATTGGTTTCCAGAGGTTATAGAGGTTTCGTAATTTTGTCCAAAGATGTATCTCCGCGGGTTGAAAGGGAAGCTTTTTTTATGAGAAAAAAGGGATATAATGTTTATAAGATACCTATTGATAAGACGGAGTTGGCATCGTGGTTTAATAAAGGAGCGGTAGGAGTCCTATTCTTGCCCAATACCCGTTTAACTTTTAAAATTGAAAAGTTGCTTAGAGAAAACGAAAAAATATTGCCCCCTTTAAGGGGCTTAAAAAAAGGGGAGGTATCCAGCCTTGAAACTAAAAGAATACGCCGAGCAGTTGGGAATAGATTACAAGGAATTGAGAAAAATACTGAAGGAGAATTTCGGGTTAAACGTAAGGGCAAACACCAAAGTTACGGAGGATTTAAAGCAAACAATAGAGCTAATAATAGAGGCTTTGAAATCTCCTCCTCCCACACAAGAGGAGAAAGCGGAAGTTTCCGCCCAAGAGGAAGTAAAGGAAGAAAAGAAAGAAGAGGTGAAAAAAGAGGAAGTGCAAGAGGAACTCACGGAAGAGGAGAGAAGACAAAGGGAGCTGATGGAACTTCTTGAAAAGTCCAGGGAAGTGCTATTGGAAAAACTGAAAATGGAAGAAGAGGAGGAAACGGAGGAGGAAAGGAGATACCTCCTCGCCGAACCTTATACCCAGATAGATGAGAAAAAGAAGGAAGAGATTAAAAGGAAGGCGGAAGAGCTTAGAAAATTAAATGAAAAAGAGCTTTTACAAAAACTTCAATCGTTAACGAGAGACCTTGTTTCTCCCGAGCAAAGGGAAGAAAAAGAGGAACCTAAAGAGGAGATGAAGGATAAAAAACCTAAGAAGAAAAAAGAAAAAAGAAAGCCTCTTCCCGGAGAAAGGCGTAAGGAATTTATGGAACGCAAAAAAATGGAAGATAAGGTGAAAAAGCAACAAATTCAAAAACAGCAGAGCAGACCGCCAAAGCGTAAGAAAGAAGAGGAAGAGATAAAGATAATCCAAATTCCCGAAGTAATTACCGTAAGGGAATTGGCTGAACTTTTAGATGTTTCTCCCAACGAGATTATTGCCCAACTAATGAAAAAAGGTATCTTGGCAACTATAAACCACACCATAGACCCCCAAATAGCGGTTGAAATTGCGGAAAACTTCGGTTACTTGGCGGAAGTAAAAACGGCGGAACAACAGGTTGAAGAGTTGGTGGAAGAGGAAATAGAAGAATCACCCGAAGACTTAGTGGAGCGTCCTCCGGTTGTGGTTGTTATGGGTCACGTAGACCACGGAAAGACTTCGCTTTTAGACCGTATCAGAAAAACCGATGTGGCAAGGAGGGAAAAAGGAGGTATAACCCAACATATAGGTGCATCGCAGGTTGAACTGGAAAACGGTAAGAAGATAACCTTTTTGGATACACCGGGACACGAGGCGTTTACGACTTTAAGGGCGAGAGGAGCCAAAGTAGCGGATATAGCGGTTTTGGTTGTAGCCGCAGACGACGGGGTAATGCCCCAAACCGTGGAGGCGATAAACCACGCGAAAGATGCCGGAATTCCTATAATTGTTGCGGTAAATAAAATAGACCTCCCCCAAGCCAATCCCGAAAAGGTTTTACGCGAACTATCCGAACACGGACTTATTCCCGAGGAATGGGGAGGAGACACACCGGTTGTTAGGGTTTCCGCAAAAACCGGAGAAGGAATAGACGAACTGTTAGAAATGATAACCCTCGTTGCGGAATTGGAAGAACTCAAAGCCAACCCCAAAGGTAAAACCAAAGCGGTAATTATAGAAACGAAATTAGACCCCAAAAGGGGACCCGTTGCAACCGCCATAGTTCAAAACGGAACGCTCAAAGTTGGAGATATTTTCGTTGCGGGGGCTACCCATGGACGCGTTAGGGCAATGATAGACGACAAAGGAAGGAGACTCAAAGAAGCCCCTCCCGGAACACCGGTAGAGTTGTTGGGATTTGAAGAACTTCCCGAGCCGGGAGACATCCTTATAGTGGTATCCGATGAGAAAACAGCCAGACTACTTGCGGAACAAAGAAAGCGCCAGAAGGAGCAAGAAAAACTAAAGGGAACCGCACTGAAGTTGGAGGAAATTTATGAGAAAATCCAAAAAGGTGAACTGAAAGAGTTAAAAATAGTCCTCAAGGCGGATACCATAGGTTCCATAGAAGCCCTCAAGAAGGCTTTGGAAGAGCTTTCCACCGATAAGGTTAAGGTTTCAATAATCCACTCCGGAGTAGGGGCTATCAGCGAGAGCGATATTATGCTGGCTAAGGCTTCGGGTGCAATTGTAATAGGTTTCAATACCCGTCCCAACCCCGCCGCAAGAAGACTGCTTGAGGAAGAAAAAGTGGACGTAAGAACCTACGGAATTATCTACGATGCGGTAGAAGATGTTAAGAAGGCTCTTGAGGGACTGCTTGAACCCGAAAAAGTGGAAGAACTGCTCGGACAGGCGGAAGTTCGCGCCACATTCAAAATTAAAAAGGTTGGAACCGTTGCGGGTTGTTATGTTTTAGAAGGTAAATTGGTCAGGGGAGCCAAAGCCCGTTTGGTGCGCGAGGGAGTCGTTATTTACGACGGAGAAATAGAAGGATTAAAACGCTTTAAGGAAGATGTAAAGGAAGTTCCCAAAGGGTTTGAATGCGGGGTTAAGCTCAAAGACTTTAACGACATTAAGGTTGGCGACATAATAGAGTGCTACGAGATAAAATTCGTCAAACCTTCCTTGGAAGGCAATCAACCTAAGAAACAATAATTTTTACCTCTTCCTTTTTAAAATCTTTCAAAGATATGCAACGCTTGAAACTTCACTTGATTCTAATACTTTTGGTTACAGCGGGTGCCATCTGGACTGTTCTCACCAAACCTATCAATTACGGATTAGACCTAAAGGGTGGAATAGAAATTGTTATCTATCCTCAAGTGGAAAAAGCTCTACTTTCCCAATACGAAAAATATGCGGTATCGTTGGTGGATATTTTTAACAAGGAAGGTTTACCCGTTTTGGATTACAAGGTATCCGCGGAAGGTATAGCTCTTAAGGTTCTCGGCAACTCCGAAAAGGTTGTAAGAATTATTAAAGACAACTTTGGAAACCTCTTTGAGGTGGAAGTTAAAAAAGACCTTTATGTGGTAAAACTTTCCGAGAGACAACTTAGGAAGTTTAAGGAGACTATAATTTCCCAAACCATAGAGGTTCTTAGAAAAAGGGTTGACAACTTAGGTGTTGTCCAAGCGATAGTAACCCGTTTAGGGGATAAGTATATCTATGTTGAACTTCCGGGAGTTTTAGACCCCGAAAGGGCTAAGGAAATTATCGGAAAGACCGCGAAATTGGAGTTTTTACCGGTTTTGGAGGTTGCCAAGGATAAAAAGGTTTTGAAAGAATTAGCCCGTAAATACAAAAATGTCAAAATCTTGGAAGGAGATGACGGTTTTTATTACTTGGTTGAAACTTCTCCGGTTATAACCGGTTCGGATTTAACCGATGCCTATCCCTCTTCGGATAGTTTTGGTCGGCCGGCGGTGGGTTTTTCCCTATCTCCCGAAGCCTCTAAAAGATTTGCCCACTTTACCCAAACCCACATAGGTAAGAGAATGGCTATAGTTCTTGACAATAGGGTGGTTTCCGCTCCCATTATTCAGGCAAAAATCTACGATAAAGGAATTATTACGGGAAGGTTTACCCCTCAAGAGGTGAAGAACCTCGTTGTAATCCTCAAAGGTGGAGCCTTACCCACCGACCTAAAAATAG
>QOAS01000033.1 GCA_003972855.1 Gammaproteobacteria bacterium
GGAAATAAGGATATTTCTAAGATGGTCGGGGCGGCCGGGATCGAACCGGCGACCTCTGGCCCCCCATGCCAGCGCTCTGCCTCTGAGCTACGCCCCGTGGACAAAGGAATTAATATACCGCCTTTCAAACAAAAAATCAAGCCTTTTTAAAATTAAAAAGTGCAATGCCTTGGGTAATTCGGGTTAAGAAGAAGTTTAACGCCGCCCACTATCTGACCAACTACAAAGGCGGAGACGAACCCCTGCACGGACACACCTGGACGGTGGAATGCTTTTTTAAAGTGGACAAATTGGACTCCGCGGGTGTCGGTATAGATTTCGTGGACATAGAAAGGTATCTGCAAGAGATACTTCCCGACTACAAGTTGTTAAACGAGGTGTATGACTTCTCCCCCAGTGCGGAAAATGTTGCCAAACACCTTTACGGGCTTATAAAGAAAAAATTTCCCCAACTGGTTAAGGTTGTGGTTTGGGAAACGGAAAACTGCGGTGCGGAGTATACGGAAGATTAGTTTATTTTTTCCTTCTGATGTAACGGTTTACGCGGAGAGAAATCTCATAAAGCACTATAAGGGGAAGGGCTATAAGGGTTTGGGTCATCCAGTCGGGGGCTATTATTGCACCGATAACAAAGGCGGCAACTATAAAGGGTTTTCTCCACTTTTCCCAACTTTTCAATTTAACTATACCTCCCGCGGTTAGGATATACATAACTATCGGTAACTGAAAGAGGAAACCGAACGCCAAAACCAGTTTCAAAACGAAAGAGGTGTAAAGGTCTATGGAAATCATCGGGGTGACCTTTAAGACATCTATACCCAACCCTATTAGGAATTTGAGGGCTACCGGCAAGACTACAAAGTAAGCAAACAGAATACCCGTAATAAACAGAAAAATTCCCAACGACAAAAGGGGGATTAAAAGTCTCTTTTCACTCGGTAGCAAGCCCGGTTCTACAAATTTCCAAATGTGATAGAAAATAACGGGAAAGGAAAAGACGATACCCGCTATTAGCGATATTTTCATTAGGACGAAGAAAGCGGAAGAAGGCGAAAGGGTTACAAACTGCAGGTTGGGGTAATATTTGAGGGCGGGGTATTTCAAAACCGCGTAGATGTCTTGGGCTATAAAAAAACTGGCTATGGAAAAGACAAAGACCGAAACCGCTATAAAAAAAAGCCTTCTTCGGAGTTCTTCAAGGTGTTCTATAAGGGGTCTCTTTTCCATAATCAACGGGAAATATTTTCTCTTACGATGGAAAAGGTGAAAGCAACCTTTTTACTCCACGCCTTGGGCGACGGTTTGGGAGAATACCCTCACCTTCGGGAGGATAAAAAACCCATTCCCCCCACCGACGATACCGTTATGACCTTGGCACTTTTGGAGGTTTTGGTGGAAGAAAGAAAACACAACCCCCAAAGGGTGGCTCAAAAATACCTTTCCTACCTTCGGGAGGGAATTTTAAAAAAGGTCGGCTATACCACCTTGGAGGCGCTAAAGAAGTTTGAAAAAACCCAAAATTGGTTTTACTCGGGTATAGCCTGCAAACGCTGTGCGGGTAACGGGGTGGCGATGAGAATTTCCCCCTTGGGGGTTTGGGCATACCTTAGAAATCTCCCCTTGGAGGAGTTTTTTGAAACGGTGCGTGCGGAGGGGTATATAACCCACCGCAACGAGCTGGCAATTAGCGGGGCTTTCGCGGTAGCCTACGCGGTTTATTTAAACCTCAAGGAAAACCTTCCAAAGGAGGAAACCGTTAAAAGGGTTCTACTGACTATGGAACATTTGGGAATGGAAAACCCCGTAAAGGAGGCTGTTGAAAACGCTTTAAACCTAAAGGGTTTGGACGGAAAAGATGCCCTCCGAAGGTTGGGAAGTGGAGGTTACATAGTTGAAACCATCGGTGCGGTCTTTTACCTATTTCTCTCGCAAGAGGATTTCTTAGAGGGGCTGGACCTACTTTTGGAGGTTGGAGGGGATACCGACACCGTGGGTGCAATTTTCGGCTCTTTATACGGTTCCCTTCACGGGTTGAAAAATATTCCTGAAAACCTAATAAGTCGCTTGGAGGTAAAAGAAAAAATAGAACAACTAACGGAGAAACTTTTTAGCCATTTTCACCCTTAAGGAGTTTATGGGCTTTTTCCCTCCACTCGGGGTAGAGGGGATAGCGGTCGCACATTTCCCTAACTTCGTTTCTAACTTTTTCTATAACCTTCTCATCGTCAATGTTTTTAATGACCGTATCTATCCAACGGGCTATTTGACGCATGTCGTCCTCTTTTAACCCGCGGGTGGTGAGGGCGGAGGTTCCCAATCTGATACCGCTGGTCTTTGTGGGAGGCAAGGGGTCGTTAGGCACAGCGTTTTTGTTTACGGTTATACCCGCTTTTTCCAAGGCTTCTTCTACTTGTTTTCCCGTAAGCCCTTGGGGTCTGAGGTCTACCAAGACCATATGGCTATCGGTTCCGCCGGTCACAAGCTTGTAACCCAACTTTAGAAGTTCGTCCGCCAAAGCCCTTGCGTTTTCAACAACCTGTTTGGCATAAGCCTTGAACTCATCGCTCATAGCCTCTTTAAAGGCGATGGCTTTGGCGGCTATTATGTGCATCAAAGGTCCACCTTGAACGCCGGGGAATACCGCTTTGTCTATCTTTTTGGCAAGTTCCGCCTTGGAGAGTATAAAACCGCTACGGGGTCCCCTTAGTGTTTTGTGGGTTGTGGAAGTTACCACGTCCGCGTAAGGCACGGGGTTGGGATAAACTCCTCCCGCTATCAACCCCGCGTAATGAGCCATATCAACCATAAGGTAGGCGCCTACCTCTTGAGCAATTTCTTTAAATTTAGCCCAATCTATTACCCTCGGATAGGCGGAAGCTCCCGCAACGATTATTTTGGGTTTGTATTCCTTTGCCAATTTGTAAACTTGGTCGTAGTCTATTTCTTCCTTCTCGTTAAGTCCGTAGGAAATGGCGTTAAACCATTTACCCGATACGGAAACCTTTGCCCCGTGGGTCAGATGCCCCCCTTGGGCTAAATCCATTCCCAAAATGGTGTCTCCGCATTTAGCCAAGGCAAAGTATACCGCGAAGTTGGCGCTGGAACCGCTGTGGGGTTGAACGTTGGCGTGCTCCGCTCCGAAAAGTTTTTTAGCCCTTTCTATTGCCAATTTTTCAACGATATCCACAAATTCGCATCCGCCGTAATAACGCTTTCCGGGGTATCCTTCCGCATATTTATTGGTAAGGGGAGTTCCCGCCGCTTCCATTATTTCATAGGTGGTGAAGTTTTCCGAAGCTATCATTTCCAAGGAATAATGTTGACGGTCTATTTCTTTGACTATAGCCTCAAAAATTTCCCTATCCGCTTTGGCGATGTATTCCATAAGTGTTTCTAATTTTAGAACTCCTTTTTCTTTTTGCGTTAAAAATTTGAAAATTGCCAAACATTATTTGGTTTGAAACTTGGAAAAGAAAAACAAAAGGTTAAATTAAATTAGGACGATGGCAAAACAGAGCGGAATAAAGATTATCGCTAAGAATAAAACCGCTCCGCGGGATTACGAGATATTGGAAAAATACGAGGCGGGAATAGTTTTGTTAGGACCCGAAGTAAAGTCTTTGCGCGAGCATCCCAATGTATCTTTTAGGGATAGCTTTGTAAAAATCGTAAACGGCGAGGCTTGGCTTTACAACCTCTATATTCCCCCCTATAGGAATAACACCCTGATGAAGATAGACCCCCTTAGGACGAGAAAACTTTTGCTCCACAAAAGGGAAATAAAGAGATTGGCGGGAAAGGTTGAACAAAAGGGTTTAACCGTAATTCCGCTGTCGCTTTACTTTAAAAACGGTTGGGTAAAAGTTGAAATAGCGGTAGCCAAAGGTAAGAAAAAGGCGGACATCCGAAGGGAACTGAAAGAAAAAGCCCTCCGAAGAGAGCTTGAAAGGGAGTTCAAAGGAAAATTGAAACTTTAAAAACTCCAACCGAAACGATGCTTCCAGCCTCTACCCCAACCTCTTCCGAAACCCCTACCTCTAAAGGTGTTAAAGTATTCTTCTGCTTCCTGCGGGGTTAATTTTCCTTCTCCAACCAACCTATTTATAACCAAAGCCCCTTGGGGGTTCGTTTAAAAGTTTTTCGTAATCCTTACGGATGATTTTCCCCTTTTGTAAAAGCCCTCCAAAAGGAGTCTGACTTTCCACATCTTTAAACCCCCAAGGGGATAATTTACAAGTTAGAACTTACAAAGAAGCTGGTGTTCAATGTCAGCACCCTTTCTCTGGAAACGGATGTGTTATTGTAGAAACTAAACGATGGAGCTTATTTTTCGTAATTTTGGACCTATAAGGGAAGCGAATTTCAAGCTAAAACCTCTTACAGTTATAGTAGGAAAAAATGAAACCGGTAAGTCTTTCATCCTTAAGGCTTTATATGCTATTTTTGGAGCTTGGAGTGAAAATGAAAATTTAACCCAAGATGTTGTGTCAAAAAAATTGCGGTGGGTTTTTCAAACATATTTAAATAAACTTATTTATACGGGTGAAGAAAAATCTTTGATTCTAATACAACCTGAAAACATTGAAAAAGAATCTTTTGAGGAGATTAGAATTGTAATTAAGAGAAATTTCAAATGGAAAATCCAACTTTTTCCTTCTTCTTCTCAATTATTCAAACCCAAATTTAAAAAGGTAAATTTTATATCTATACCTACTATTTTGGACATTGAAAAGGCTATAGCATTTTATAAAAATAGATTACCTAATAACTATGGTGTTCCAGATATTTACAGCGATTTTATTTTAAATATCAAAGATATAGGTGTTGCTGAGAAAATTGAACTTAAAAGACTTTATAAAAAAATTGAGGAAACTATTGGGGGACAGTTTAAATACGATACCAAACAAGGAATAGTTTTTAAAAGAGGAAAGAGTGTCTACAAAATTAATTTGGTAGCGGACGGAATTAAGTTACTCGGTATTTTGCAGCTTCTAATAGAACGTAATCTCCTTACCAAAAATTCCCTCTTGATTTTGGAAGAACCTGAAGTGCATTTACATCCTTCTTTGAAATTTAAGCTGATAAATTTCCTAAAAATGCTTTCAATGGAAGGTATTTATGTAGTTTTTTCTACTCACAGTCCCGAAATTATAAGATACTTGGAATATCTTTTTAAGGTGGGGAAATTGAAAAAGGAAAATATTTCCTTAATTCATTTGGTTTTGAAAGGAGGATATTCTAAAAAATCGGATACAAATTCATTGGAAGATTTATTTGATGAAATCTTGCAAAATTTGACGGAAGATTATTTCAAATTAATTCTAAAAGAACAGGAAGAATTGGGTGAAAAATAAGCTATGAGGGTTCCAGATAATATTGAAATAAACCGTTTTGCATTTGAGCAATTTAAGGAAGATTGTCCTAACTATAACTTGGAAGGTTATTTAGATATGGATAGATTAAGAAACTATTGTTGGGAACAATTGCGCTCTGTAGATGCGGTTAAAATTTCCAAGAATGAAATAGAACTTTTGGAATTTAGTTCTTTTGAAGATTTAGTAAATGTAAAAGACGATGATATAGAAAGATATGTTAATACAGTTTTATTTCAAGAATACAGGGAAAAACTTTTTGAGACTTTATTTCTGCTAATGTTGCTTAAATTGGTAGATTTAAATTGTCAATCGGTGAAATTTAAAATAGCTATTTGTCCTTCCAAAGGCACGGAAGATGCTTACGCATACGACAACCTAAAAAGGATTCTTAAAAAGGGCTTAAAGGAAAAATTGCAGTCTTTACTTAAAAGAGGCGATAAAGTGATAGTATTCCTTACCCCTTTATAAGCTCCTTCAGATGTGCCAACTTTATAAGGGCTTCCAAAGGGGTGGTTTTTGCGATATCTATCTCCTTTAATAGTTTTACGATTTCGCTTTCGCCTTCCACTTTTGGAGTTTGGGTTTTAACCTTTTCCACCGAAGGTTTTTCGTAGGTTTTTTTGGGTTTAAATTCCTCCGAAAGTTCCCTTTCCCTTTCCCCCTCCAAAAGTGCCAATATTTGTCTTGCCCTTTTCACCACTTTGGTCGGCAGACCCGCCATTTTGGCAACCGCTACGCCGAAGCTTTTGCTGGAGGCACCCCTTTTTAAGGTATAAAGGAATTCCACCGAGCCGTCGCTGTTTTCCTTAACCTCCATGTGGTAATTGACAACCCCTTCAACCTTTCCCTCCAAGCGGGTAAGCTCATGATAGTGGGTGGCAAACAGCGTTCGGGCTTTTATCTCTTTGGCTATGTATTCCGCCACCGCGGTTGCCACCGCTATACCGTCATAGGTGGCGGTTCCCCTTCCTACCTCGTCCAAAATTATTAGGCTCTTTTCGGTTGCGTTGTTTAAGATGTTTGCCACCTCATACATTTCGTTCATAAAGGTGGAAACTCCCAAAGCCAAAAGGTCTCCCGAACCAACGCGGGTAAATATCGCATCCGCAACCGCTATGCGGGCTTCTTCCGCGGGAACGAAACTACCCATTTGGGCGAGTAAGAAAATAATCGCCACTTGGCGGATATAAGAGGACTTTCCTGCCGCGTTGGGTCCCGTAACTATAAGCAATCTCTCTTTGTCGGTAAAACGGGTATCGTTGGGTATATAAACCTTTTTGTGTTTCTCTATAACGGGGTGTTTTCCACCTTTGATGTAGGTTTCTATACCCTCCGCCACCACTTCGGGTTTTACCCAAAAGTTTTCGGTTGCCACTTCCGCCAAGGATTGTAGGTAATCCAATTCTCCCAAAATGCCCGCGGTATTTCCTATCTTGTCCACCTTTTGGAGAACCCTTTCCCTCAGCTCCGTAAAGAGTTTGTATTCCAATGCTTTAATCTTTTCTTCCGCGGAAAGATACTTTTCCTCAAACTCTTGAAGTTCTTTCGTTATAAACCTTTCGCTGTTGGTTAATGTCTGTCTCCTTTTTAGCACTCCCTTTTCTATAAGTCCCTGAACGTAGCGGAGGTTGGGTTTGGTAATTTCTATAAAAAAGCCCATTACCTTGTTGAAACCTATCTTTAGGCTGGCTATTCCCGTTTTCCTCCTAAGTTCCTCCTGATAGCGTTTGAGCCAATCTTGGGCGTTGTCCCTTATGCTCCTAAGCTCGTCCAAGTAAGGGTCTACCCCTTCCTTTATCAGTCCACCCTCTTTAACTTGGTAGGGAGGGTCGTCCACCAAGGTGCGGTCTATGTCTTGGGCAACCTCCGAGAGTTCCTCCATGCTTTCCGCCAATTCCCTCAAAAGCGGACTTTGGGATTTTTTGAATAAAAGCTCCTTTATCTCCTTTGCGATAAAGAGGGACTCCTTGAGCATTACCAAATCTTTGGCGTTGGCTATGGAGGAGGAAATTTTTGAAACCAACCTCTCAATATCGTAGGCTTTTTCAAGGAGGTTTCTAAGCTCCCTTCTTAGTTCCCCGTTTTTTACCAATTCCTCCACCGCGGTTTGGGTTTTCTTTATCCTTTCCACGTCCTTGTAAGGGTGGACTATGTAGAACCTGAGCCTTCGCCGTCCCATTCCCGTCAGGGTTTTGTCCAAAACCCCAAAGAGCGAATGGCTTTTTTTACCCTCCAAACTCTCCAAGAGTTCCAAAGCCTTTTGCGCCTTTAGGTCTACCTTGGCGTAGATTTCACCCGTGTAAGGTTTGGGTCTTTTGACAAAGGGCATAAACCCCTTTTGGGTAACCTTGGCGTATTTGAGCAGAGAAGCCAAGGCGGGGAGAACTTCCTCACTTTCAAAGTTTAAAACCCTTAAGGTGGGAATGGAGAAGTGTTTTAAAAACTCCCTCTTTGCGGTTTCTCCGAAAAATTCCTCTTTGGGGAGTTTGGTAAAGTAAACCTCCCTCAAAAGGGGTTTTATTTCTTCCTCCAAAGAGGGGTTTTCTTTGGGCAAAAGCACCTCCGTAGGTTGCAGTTTGGCTATTACATTTAGAACCTCCTCCTTGGGTAAAACCGCTCCGAAAAATTCTCCCACCGCTAAGTTTAGATATCCGAAAGCCCACTTTCTACCCGTCGGAAAGAGTGAAACTATCCCCGCGGTTTCCCTTTCAAAAAAAGTTCCGGGCGTTATAACCCTTACCACTTCCCTTCTCACTATCCCCTTGGCTTGGCTGGAATCCTCCAGCTGTTCGCAAATGGCTACCTTGTAACCCGAATGAATTAGCTTGTGAACATAACTATTTAGGGCGTGGTGGGGAATACCCGCCATCGGAATTCTTTTGTTTTTCCCCGCGGGGCGGGAGGTCAAAACTATGTTCAAAACCTTGGAAACTATCTTGGCATCTTCGTAAAAAGCCTCGTAAAAGTCCCCGAGGCGAAATAGCAAAATGGCGTCGGGATACTTTTCTTTAACCGAGTGGTATTGGGCGAGCATCGGGGTTAGGTTTTCTTTTGCCTTTACCATCGCGGTTAAGGTTTTTAAATTAAAACCCCCTAAAGAAAATCAATTGAAGCTTAAAAAGAAACCTCCTTGTTTCAAATCAAACCTTTTGGGGGTCGGGAAAGCTTAATATAACCCCCGTGAGGGTTGAAGATTTCAAAAGGGAACTGGACACCCTTAGGAGAATGTTTCCCGTTTACTGCGGTGACAAACACCGAGGGGGTTACAAAAAGAGCTACACCGTAAACTACCGCGGTGAGACCTTTACCTTTGAAATAACCCTCTGCGAGGAGTGTCACAACCTTTTTGCCTACGCGGTGGAAAGACTTACCGAGTGTC